>CAZZCI010000115.1:0-7554 GCA_964653015.1 uncultured Rhodothermales bacterium | reverse complement strand
AAACCTGTCATGGTGAGCGAAGGCCGACGGAGGAGGCCCATGTAGCCGCCGAATGACATTCGGTGGAACCATCTCCGCGGCGTTCAGCAGCTTAGGGTCGAGTGGGCAGCCTTCCTTATCTCGCTGTCATCCCGACGCCTCCGGCGGAGGGATCTCAACACCAACCGTCAGTTCATCTGACACCGCGCACAAGAAACTATCCCGCTCTCCTTCAAAGAGAACACGCGGAAACAGAAGGACGCAGAGCGTCCGCATTCCGTCGCGACGCGGAGGGGCCGTAGGTCATGCCTGTTGTGCATCGCGACGAGGATTCGGAGAGGGGCTCGGTACGTTAGGGGGCACATGCGTTACCCGAAGATTGCCCTGTGACACACCAGTAGTAGCCCTTCTTCATCATTGACAGGACAACGCAGCGTAATACGACGATTTGGACCGGTATACCGTATCTACCGATAATAGCCCTGCTCTTCGTCGCGTACGCGCACCACTTCTTTGACCTCTTCCTCGTCGAGCTGCCCCTGACTCATACGGTCGAGCAGGGTTGCGATTTGATCTTCCTTGGTGGGGGCTTGGCGCCACTCCGGGTGGGCCTGTTCCACCAAACTAACCAGGATGCGCAGGTAGGGGTACCGTTCTTCGGGCGTTTCCAGATCAGCAACGGCACGTGAGAAGAGTTCAGCATTGCGGCCAACCTGGCGGTCAACCATCTTTTCGGTATAGCGCATGAGGACAAACGGTGCAAAAAGGAATACAAAGACGTGACTTATGTAAAGCGGAACGAGCCGCATTAGTGGGTAGACAAGCCCTACGCATGAATTGTGTGGTGTGTTGCACGGCATCGGCAATGAATCTCGACTGCTTAGGCTCCGTTAGTATCATCCCTCTCATAACCAATGCGTTGCTATGAGTACGCAGTCGAGTGAGCACACAAGTTCGTATCGGTTAGAGCTGTTGCCGGTCGTTCCGGCCTTTCATCGGCGGGCCTTGCGCGACAAGCAGTTTCGCAAAGGACAGTTGGTGTATTATGGACCCCATCCTACGTTCTATGGGATTGGCGAGGTGAAACGCACAAACGGTCCGAACATCGCGGTTGACTTTCGGGGGACGGGTACGTTTGACGTACACGAAGAGATCATGGATGAGCGGTATCTCATTCGCATCCCACAAGAGAAGTTAGACAAACTGTAGTGGGTTCGGGTACGGTCAGTTCTGTGACAGATCTACGTTGAAGGTAAACCCCCCGTTTACCGATGTGAACGAGGAGGTGCGGCTGTCGCCGTCTAGCATCTCATACTCCAGAATAAAGGAAGCGCGTACGCGGTTACCTAGATCGTAGCGAATTTCTGGGGTGATACGTACGCGTGTTGTTTCTGTCTGTACGGATACGTTATCGCTCCGCAGGGCATCGGAGATGCTGTAGTCGGGGTCGGCAGCAGCATCGTTGATAGCGCTAGAAAGCGAAAACCGCTGGTCATTGCGCACTTCAAGGCTTCCTTGCAGCCGAAGCGTCAAATCGTTTTCGAGTCGTCCAACCGAGATAAATGGCAGTTCAAACCCTTGCGTTCTATAATTGACGTTCAGTTGAATCTCATTTGTGCGACTTTCTTCAATGTTGAGGTTCGACGTGCTTAGGAAGATAGACGTGGTGCGGTTAAACGAAATGCCCGTGCTTACGTCATTCGTCCACGACATGTCGATTCCGATAAGCGGTCGAAACGAGCGCTCCAAGTTTGTCTGGCGGAATTCGAAGTCGGCGCGTGTGTAGCTAATGGGCGATCCCACAGATACCGACGTGGTGTCGCCGGCGCTGTCGAGAGAGCGAAAGCCTGAACTGAACGTGCCGGTGTAGCTGTGTTCGAGGGTTGCACTTCGGGCTACGCTGCGTATCAGGGGCCAGTCGCTTATGCCGGAGTACGAGATGTTCCAGTTGGGGAGGGGGAACGGTAAGAATCCATTGCTGCCCAGCGTGCCAAGGCTGTTGAGGTAGGCCCGGCGCGTGTCGCGAGCTACACTGGCATTGGTGAGGGGGACGTTTTCTGCATCGAAGACAGTGCCTGGGGCGGCGTCTTGCGCGTCACGAAGCCGGTCGAGCTGTTCGGAGACTAAATTTTCGTAGCTTCCAAAGACCCAGGCACTTACCGTGTTCGTTCCAGACTCAGTAAGGCGTGGAGCTAAGTTATCGGTTGGGAATCCGTCGTCATCGAGTTCAGGGAAAAGGTCGGTGGTTTCTTCTTCGGTCCACTGTACATTCCAGTTCAGGTTCACCTGCAGCGACGGGCTTAGTCGCATGCCTGTACGGGCATCAATTTGATCGGAGTCGGTTAGTCGATTGGAGGTAACCGTACTCAGTTCGTCGTTGATCAGGCGGCGATCGTTGCTAATCGAGCGCGAGAAGCCAAAACGATACCCCAGGCCAGGGCCCTCGCCCCTTAGCGCGTCAAGAAGCGTGTAGGGGCGCTCGGGTGAATCAGCGCCTTCCGGCAGGGTGCCGATGTTGTTGAGCGTGGTCTGGCGGTTGGCGGTGTAGCTAAACGAGAGCGGGTCCATATCGATCACAGCGAGCGCTAATCGGCGGCCAATCGTAACCGGATTGGGCAGCGGCAGGTCAGAGAACGAAGGGCCGTCGTCTTCCTCATCATCGTTCTCGGAGTCGTTTTCATTGTCTCCATTTGCGTCCTCCTCATCTGGTGTACGCGTGTCGCGGCCTTCGCGCGCGGCCTGATCGGCTGCGCGCATCCGATCGACAAAGTCAAATCGATTCCATACCCGGCCAGGGTCAAGGGTTAGTCCGCTGCGGAGTTGGACGTTGTTTTGGGCTGTGGCGCCCAGGTTGGTGCCTTCATCGGCATTGCGCCAGGTGAAGTCAGCGCGGTACGCAATGTCTTCCAGGCGAACCCAGTCGAAGGCGTCTCCTTCAAGCAGGGCGGGGCGTAGGGTGCTGTTGAAGGTTTGGGTGTACTGGCTGGTGCGGGGGCTAGCCCCGTCTAAGAGTTCACGAAGCACATTACCTTCAGAGCGAGGGCGCAGGCGTTCTTCCGAAAACACGAGACCCGCGTTTTGTTCTTCTTCGGTAATGTCGCCATCTTCGAGCGCCTGTTCCTCCGTTTTTCCAGCAATGGTGCGTTCAATGGTTGTTTGGGTCGAGTCGGTTACGAGCACGGTGCGCTCGGTTTCGCGCCCAATGTCGTCGAGGTTTTGCTCGGTATTTGTGCTAAAGCTGGTCGTAAGAAACGAGAACGGATTGTACTGCAGCGAAATGCCGCGGGTATGTGTAAAGCGATGATTTTCGCGGAAAGGGTTATCGATACGGTCTGGCAGGCGTGTTTCGGCAGGGCGCAGGTCCGTAGGGCGTGCACGTTGCTCGGAGAACGACCGTCGGGCACTGGTATTGAAAGAGGCCGACTCGGGGATGTAATTCCACTCCAGGCGTCCTAGCCGTCCTAAAATCGGAATGTCTTCCAAGAAGGGAAGCGGGCGTATGGTGCGTTCGCGTCCAAAGGATGTGTTATAGTCGAAGGCGCTTGACCATTGCCAGGAGTTGTCAAGGCGTTGGCGCGGACTGCGACCTTCGCTATCGCTGTAGCTGATGTTGAATGAGAGCGCGTCAATGGTGTAGCGAAGCAAACGCGACTCGGACCCGCTTTTATCGAGGCTGAAGGTGAGCGACCGGTTGAGGTTAAAAGTTTGTACCGAGGTGCGCAGGCTGTCGCGGGCCTGGCTGCGTTGGTTATCGGTAAGGGATGGATCCTCATCGATTTGGGCTTCAATTTCGCCAATCTGTACATCACCCCGGTTGGGGTCGAACCGAGGGGTAGACGTGTTCGACCGCATTTCAAGGGTGAGGGGCATGCGCCACCCATGACGGGCCGGGAGGAAGCGATCCATGTTCATGTCGGTTCGTACCGACCAGTTTTCGCTATCGCCCTGTTCGCGTTCAGTGAGCGTGCTGGAGAGCGACCCGAAGCCGTCGGTTTGGCGGTTGAAGCGGGCGCTTACGCGGCCAAAGTCGGCCAGGTCAATGTCGGCCTCCCCAAGGGCTGCCCAGCCGCCCTCTTCGTCGTACCCTGACACACGCAGTTCATCAACCCAAAGCGTAACTTCGTTAAGCGGGCGATTGTCTTCTCCTTTATGACGTACTCCAATTACGACATTGTTTACGGCATTGAGCGACGGGTTCCCCTTAATGTTAAGCCGGGTGCCATCGGGCGAGTCGGGCGTAGGGACAAGAACGGTTCCGTCCTCATCCACATTTGTGAACACCGAATCCATGGAAGCACCAGCGGCGTCGCGCGTGACTTTGAGTTGGTTGAGCGCAGACACCGGCACATTCATTTCGTTCTCTTGGGGCCACAGTTCAGTACGGCTGTTGGTGCCATCGGGAATGCGGCTGGCCGTAAGTGGTTGTTCGTACTCGTAGTAGTCGTCGGTTTCGTTGCTTCCAAATCGAACAAATAGACGAGCGTTGTCCTCAATCAAGTCGCGCTCGATTCGAGAAGAGCTGCTGCCGTGGATGTGGGCATACATGCGAATGTTGCTATACCGAAGCAAGTCGAGCCCCTGCGAGTAGCTTTGAAACACACCACGTTGGGTGTTGGGCGTGAGGTCGCTGACAGACACCACCATCGACTGTTCACGGGCGAGCTGCTGGGCACCGCGGCTGGTGCGATCGCGTCCGATAATGGCGCCAAGCGGTGGAATGTACGTTGGGTTCTCTTCATTATTAATGCTGGATACGCGTAGTTCAGCAGGCCCTTCAACGAGTGTGTCTTCTGCGGCGACCCGTTCGGAGGCGCGCCACTGGCTCCCCACAAGCTCGAACTCGGCCATGCGGAGCGTCATGGGGACCTCGTGGCCTCGTGTCCATAGGCGCATGGCTTCAATCCGATTGAAGTCGTCGATGTCGCCAACGCGGCGTGTGTAATCGCGCACGGGAACGCGAATTTTGTACCATCCATCGCCGACCTCGCCCACCACAAAGTTGTTCGTATTCTCGGGGCGCGCTTGCTCGTCGAGCTCGCTGCGGCTAAGTGGGATTTCGTATTCGTAGTAGTTGTTGTCGAGGTTGACGCTGCCTGTGAAGCTAAGGTCTTCGGTATCGGGCGACCGAGAGCGGCCTCGCGCTTCAGATACATTTTCGGCCAGGCGACTCTGAGCCTCGAAGGTGTTGAGTTCAAGTCCCGAAAAATACCGGCTGAAGCGTTGTTGCAGCGTGGCGCCTTCTGGGTAGAGCTCACGCGGGAAAAAGTCGGGGTCTTCAAAAAAGATATTATTGCCGTAGAAGTGGTAGTTGTCGCCCGAGGGGTCGGCCTGTGCGCGTGCAATTTCAGCATCTAGGCGCAGGCGTTGGTCGTTGCTAAGACCGGCGCGGTTGACATTTTCGATCGCCTCCAGAAAGTCTTGGAACTGGTATTCCTCGGTCCATTCAATAGGGTAGTTGCCCTGATGCGACGAAACGAGCCCGTCGAGCCCCAGGTCTTGCGTGCAGTCGCTCGTTACGTTGACGGTGCCGTCTTGCTGGCCGGTGGGGCGGCGCGTCCATTCGTCGAAGCGTACGTTACTTTCGAAGTCGCACGAGAGGCCGTCTTCGGTGTTGAGGCGTCGGTTGGGAATGATATCTTCCGAGATGCTGCCCAAGTTTAGGTAGAGGGTGGCGTCGCGTCCGGCCTCTTCCTGGTTGTTTTCGGCGTACGGTTTGATGATGAACTCGACAAACTCCACATTCTGCAGGCTGAAGTCGGTAAAGCCTTCGGGGAGACGGCGCATCATGCCGCCCCACACGTCGCGGGGGGAGCGGATGAATTCGTCGAGTGCTCGGTTGTAGTTGTATGGCCCGCGCTCCCACGGACTAAAGTGCAGGTCGAGGGTGCGCACCGTGGGGTCTACTTCGCCGCGCGTGTCGCGCTCGGGAAAGACATCTTGCGTTTCAACGAGTTCTGTGGCTTCGGGATTGCCGCGCACCGTAGAACGACCGGCCACGCGGTCGCGGTTGTTGGCGTTGAGCTGGTACCAGCCCAGCATGCCTCGCCAGTTAGAGCGTAGAGAGTCATCAACGGCAGAGGGAGAGTCGGAGCTTTCAGGGAAAAGCGGAGGGGAGGAGATAATCCACTCATCGGGCTGCTGGCGAAGCGAGAAGGTGTTGCGAAAGCCCTCAAAGTCATCAATGAATGAAACGCCGCCTAGCTCATCCGGCGCAAAGTCGAGGCCGGCGCTTTGCAGGTCGTCGCGGGCACGGTCAAACGCATCTGTGCGAGCGTGGCCAGGGCGGAGCTGTGCGAACTCTCCAGAAAGCGAAATGCGGCTATCGGCCCGTGTCTGGATAAACGGCAGTGCATCTACGCCTCGCGTAAGCCAGTCGGGCTCAATCTCAAAGGAGCCGTCGAGTCCCCAAATGGTATTTTGGATGGGCTCCTCGCCAACGCGAAACTTGTCGATGGGCGCGCGTTCGCTAAGACGCATCACGGTAGCACCTAGCGAAAGCCGGTCGCGTACGCTGTAGTCGGCCCGGGTGCCCAGCAGTGTTTTTTGCTGAATCTGAGCCAGTGTGTTCTGCTCATAGTTGATCTCAACATCGCGCCCGGCCGTTAAGTAGGTAGGATTTGTAATGTTTACCGTGCCGCCTTGGTAGTCAACCACATAGTCTACGCCCTCTTGCAGACGGGTACCGCCTGATCGCACCTCTACCGATCCTTCGACCAGCCCAGCAAAGGCGTCCAGGTCGAAAAATTCCTGCACTGTGCCTTGCAGCTCGCCTCGAATGCGGAAGCGATCGCGTCCGGTGTTTTCGTTACGAGCGGTTTCGCGCTTCTGTCGGTACATTTCGCGGAAGGCAATCTCTTCGGCCTCGGCCGCGGGATTTCCGTTTTCAATGGCCGCATCCACAATACGCTGGCCGAAGGGTTCCACATAGGGAAAGAGAAGCAGGCCCTCAGAGGGGTCAATGGTAATTCCAGGAACGAAGTCAAACTCGTTATTGGGCTGCAGGGCTCCGCTGCTGTTGCGTCGGTCGAGCCCAAGCACCTGCATTAAAGGCGTTTGGCCTGCAATTGCAGGGATGGTGTTGGTTGCGCTTTGCCCCGACGGCTCGTACTCAATGTCCACCTCAAAATTGTCGGCGGTAAAGCCGCGCCCTTGCAGAGGATAGATATTGCGCATCTGCAAGTACCAGGCTGCCGGATTGGATTGGGCTCCTGGTTGGGTGGGGTTGGCCGGACGCAGCATTTTGAGGGCCAGTCGGTCGGCATCCAGGCCAGCTCCTGCGCCCCCACTGTCGCCCGAGAGGTCGCCTACTTGCACGGTGGGCGCGCCCTGTCGTCGATACCGATAGCTTACAGCCAGGGCTTCGTTCGACCGTAAGCTTTGGCTAAGCGAAATGTAGCCGAGGTCTTCGTTTAGCTGGTAATCGCGCCCTTCCTCTAGGCGCCGAAACGAGCCGGTCTGGAAATCCTGCTCGTTCAGCGTGTTGGTAAGCTGATCGGTTAGGATCGACGAAGGTGTGCTGGTGTCTCCATCGCGCAGGGCGTCAAGAATCGAGGCGTCGTATTGGTCGTTATCGGG
>CAZZCI010000114.1:0-7580 GCA_964653015.1 uncultured Rhodothermales bacterium | reverse complement strand
ATGGCGTCGAGGAGGGTGGTGGGGATATCAGACATACGAGATAAAAAGATCAGGAGGTATGGGCGACAGGCATCTGATGCGTTGAACCGGTTCGGGGCAACCCCTCAGTTAACTTGAGCAAAGCCTGCAAAATTGACAATGTAGGTATACCCGTTTTCAATGAATGGATCTGACCAGTACTGAGAGTAGTTGGTGTTATTTCTTTTATCATACTCCTTCGCATCTTCGTACGTGTACCGTACGACATCGCTTACCACTGCGCCATGTGCATTCAGGTCACCGTATTGGCTTGAAGCTCCATTCAGCCGTGCCGAAATATGTCTGGAGAGCTGTGCAATAATAACCTCGCCGTGCTGAACATACCATTTCCTACCGGACTGCTGTAGCGTCAGAGGGTCTCCCGATTGTACGTCTGTGCTCATGTATCGGAGGTATTCTTGACACGTTTCGAATCCTCCAGTCGTCTGCAGAAACCTCTTATTTGCGCACCGGGAGATCGCAACGTGCCCGGCAAAAGCATCGGCATCTAACGGCACCCCAAGTTGTTCGCGAGCCTTGCCCCTGCGGTCGAATTTCGACCCTTTCTGAAGGCATTTCTCTCGCCTCCATTCGTATCTGATTAACCGATTCCGGGCTCGTGTCATGCCGACATAGTAAGCTCGCCTCTCCTCCTCTATCATACCTGCAATATCCTCTGTGGAGGCATTTGCCCTGATATTGGGTTCGAAAGGCAGGGGCTGAAACGATGCGGGCATAACAACCACGTCGTACTCAAGTCCCTTTACTTTGTGCAGGTTCGACAAGACTAAGTTTGGCGTACGCTCTCCTTCCTGCCGACTTCGTTCTTGATGGATCTGAAGCAGCTTGTAGATCTCTCCTTTGTCGCCGTGGAATGTGTGATGAAGGTGTTCAATTAAGCTGTCTAGTCGGAAATTGTCGGTTTGCTCTTCCTCAAACTGCTCAATCACGCATCGGACGAGATGAATGGTGTAGTCGTCCCACGATGCCGGGAGGGACTGCCCATCAGGTTCAATCAGGGTCTCCCATACCGAATCGTCGACAGAGAATAACCTCGGTTCGGTGCTGTCTTCCTGATGTTTTTGTATTTGCTCTATGCAGTGGGCGACTTCCCGAACGCGCATCCAGTTACGCTTCGTGCCCTGAATGACGAGTGGAATGCCATCGCTCCGGAGTTGCACTCCGAGTTGGTTTTGAATGGCTCTGTAGCCACGGTATACCTCTGCGTTGCTTCGAAAAAGGACAGCAACATCTCGCGGACGCTTTCCATCGGGGCCTTTCTGGTGTAAAAGATCTGGAAGCCGGTCTAACCATTCAAGCTTTTTGTGGTCGTGAACCTCAACGTACGCGCCCGAGAAGTCCCAGTCGGCGGGGACGTTGCGCTGTGGGTCGAGTGCGTCCTGGTTCGGTCGGTCTTCATTTAAGCGAATGAACTGGTCTGCCTCCTCCACAATATCGGGGAGCGAACGAAAGTTGCCGTTCATCTGATACTCTGTAGCATCGAAGTCCGCGCGAAACCGCTCAAAGAACGGCATGGCAGACCGCGGTTGGCCATTGTTGGCCCGCTGATACCCGTAGATGCTCTGGTCTGGATCTCCAATCACAGTGACGTGACTGGAGTCTCCGGCAATCCACTTGAGCATTCGGTACCGTCCCTCCGTAATGTCTTGGTACTCATCAACAAAGATGTACCGGATGGTACCCGGCGACAGGTGCATTCCGATCCGCCCAGGCTTTTCATCGGTAAACGTGTTGAACTTTTCAACCCACGGGTCTCCGTTTTCCTCGTTCAGGTCGTCGGTATTAACCTCATCGGTCAGCACATAGCGGATCAGCCCGTGAAAGGTAAAGACGCGAAGCCGGCGAGAGAGGTCGCGGTAGCCCAGCGTCTTCATGAGTTCACGAAGGCGAGCTCTGACTTCTGTCACAACAGCTCGGTTGTAGGCCAACACCAGGATCTGGGAAGGCGACACATTTTCTTCATGAATCAGGCGGGCTAAGCGAAGAAGCAGCGTGTGGGTCTTCCCGCTTCCAGGCCCGGCAGACACAAGTGTGGATTCGTTCAGCGGGGCCTCGTATACGGCCTGCTGTTCGGGAGAAAGGCGTTCTACTTCTTCCTTAAGCGCTTCTTCCCGGAGGGCACTCAGAAGCTCTGGGGCGGCCTCGGTTTCGGTCAGTGTCTTATCGAGCAGCGAAAACACCTCGCCTGCACTGCGGCTCTCCAGGTACTGCTTGATGAATCGGTTCTGTACGTCTGCGTCCTCCAGGGTGGCAAGCACCCGAAGCGCAACCAGACGAAGCTCCTTCAGACGTCCAGACTGCTGAAAGTCCTCATAGATCTTGAAGTCATCGCTCTCTTGGTCGGATATGTCAAGCGGCTCCTTCGATATCAAGTAGGTTTCGAGGGCCATGGGTAAGAGGCCGCCATCGACCCGGATGAACCCCATCCGAACTAAAAACAGAAGTACCTGCTCGAATGCCTTAATATCGCTTTGTCCTTGCACCCCCAGTTCTTGAAGCGTAGGAATGAGATCTATCGGCGCAGCGCTGGTCTGCTTCTCATAGATGAGAGTGAGAACACGACGCGCGAGCTTTTTTCGCTCCCGAAGAAACTGGCGCTGCCGAGTATCTCCACCGCGCTTTGAATCTAACCGGAACTCAAAGACTTCCTCTTCTCCTTCGAGCGTGTTTTGGAACTGAACGTTTGGGGCCTCTCGCACCAGAAAAAGTACGGCCCGAGCTCGACTTCCCTGCTGAAGGTCTTTCACGACCTCATCGTACAGCTCTTTTCGCTTGTCATCCCCTTCGAGCCATGTCCATGAGGACGGATTCAGGGTGTCGCCTGCACGATTTTGCACCTCGTCGCGGAACCACTGACTGGCGATCTGCAGGAATTGGTCGTACGAAAGAGCCCGCACAATGGAGTCGGCAAGATCGAAGGCGATTTCAATGTGCGGGGGTAATTGGCTGTTTTTAACGGCGGCTCCTTTGATAATGTCGGCCCGCTTTTTCGTGCAACGGACTGAGAGCGTACGATACACACGGATGTGGCCGCTCTCCTGCGCTTGGCGGAGGTGCTCGAATAGCGCTGCACTGCTGCTCACCTCTAAGATCTTAAACAGAACACCGGTATTGGCGAGAATCCGCTCTCTGTCTGGGTCGGTATTCTGGCGAAGGTCTTCTACATACACACAGAGCTTTTGGAGGGCATCTGTCGCTGCTCGGTCTGCATCCGGGTCTTTGTTTTCCAGCTCCAGATGAGCCGGTACGTAGTATTCTTGCCGAATGCGGCCAAGGCGCTCAAGCCAGTGGAATCCCGTTCGCTGCAATGTGGAGGGGGCATACTCATCTTGAAATGCGTCCTGGCTCGCCAGCAAATTGGTGGGCACCGGAATAGCTACATCAGGATTCGCTCTAAAATACCCGAGTCGCTTCGCGTAGTCGTGTAAAACAGACTGGATTTGCGAGATTTGTCCCCAGGACAAACGCGAATCTTTCAGCCGTCCACTGAGGCTGCTAAAGTCCGCCGCTTCTGCGTACAGAACACACCGAATGGGCCGATTGCTGTTAAATCCTGCCTCCTTGCGTGCTTTGGAGCTCCGTCCTGCTCGGCCGATTTCCTGAATGTAGTCCTCCAGAGAGAAAGGCGGCTGGAAGTGGAAAACATGATGGATGTTGGGCAGGTCCATCCCCATGCCAAAGGCCTTGGTAGCACACAGAATAGCCGCCTCGCCACTGCGATAGCTTTGGTAAGCAGCCGACCGCTCTTCCGTTGTCATGCCTGCATGAAACGAACGGGTCCGCCCGTTCCATTCATCGTCTGACTCCGCCAGGCTGTTTAACTTGCGCGCCAACTTTTCTGTATCCTTCCGTCGCATCGCGAACACGATGGCCCGGCTCTTCGATGGGTCAAACGACCTTGATCGAAGCTCTGTGACGATGTCTTCTGGACGCTTGGATTCAGGAATCGCGCGAGGAACGATCCGCATCCAGTTGCGGATGGGATCCGCTTCCGCCAGTGGGTTCGGCCTGGTAATCGACGAAGACGTGGTCGAGGTGCTCATAGATTTGCTCTGTTATGGTCGCGGATAGCATCAAACACGGAAAGGGGCGGAGGTCGGGGTTCTCACGCCACTTGTTTACAAAGTTAGCTGCTCGGAGGAAATCAGGCCGGAAATCGAGTCCCCAGAGAGAGACGGTGTGTGCTTCATCGAACACGAAATACCCGAGTGTGCCGTCGGCCTCTAACCGGCTACGGATTGCGCGCATGAACGCCCGCGATCGGAAGCGCTCTGGGGCTACGTAAAGCATCGCAATTTCCCCGCTTGCCAGGCGGCGGTAGATGTCGCGGATCTCGATGTACGGCAGGTCGCCGTTTACATACTCGACGCTGCTCAGAAATCCTCGTTCGTACAGAGAATGCGCTTGGTCTACCATGAGCGCCTTCAGCGGTGTCACAACGATCGTCAGAACGCCGCGACGAAGCCCGTGATAGAGCGCCGGGGCTTGAAACAGAACGGATTTGCCGCTGCCCGTTGGCAATTCGACCAGTACGTCGCTGTTGCGCTCCACAATCGGTTTTAGATAGGGGGTCTGTGATTCGTAGAACTCGTTGGGCGTGCCGTCTTCCTGTTTGGGGAGGAAGACATGAGCAAGTGTCTGTTTCCAATCATCCGGTACCGTAAGATCCCCCTGAACCGGAGACGCGAAGTAGGAATTCGCTGCCTGAAGGTGTTCGTTGTACTTTTCTTTTTTGTACGCTGATATGCGATGAGACTGCAACTGCAAACCGCCGGGGAGGCGAATGGGCTCCACACGGGGGTCTAACACCCAGAGACGTCCCTGGTCGGAGGCCGATGCCGCCGTGTGCGCGAGCCACTGCAGATACGGACTGATAAGCTGAAGGCCCCGCTGCAGGGCAAACGGGCGGGCCGTTCCGTCGTCCTCAGATGCCTCCTCTTCGTCTGCGTGCTCCTCGGTTTCGTTGGCCGAGGAGAGGTCGCCGCTTTCTTCCGCCGGGAGACGGTCAAGCGATGCTGAGCGCACGGCGTCTCGACGCAATGCCTGTTGCTCCTTGATGGGGAGCGACTCAACTACGAGCTGCACGTTCATGTCGATGTCTTGCACCATGACGCTCGCCCATTCAGATAACGAGACTACGACAAGGCGACGCGACTTGGTCGAGTCCTGAACCAGTTCAAGCCGGCGTCGCAGGCTACCTCCCTCCGGAATGTACCACTGCAGGCGCCTAAGAAACGATGCTATCGTGTCGGTCGTCTCGCCCTGCGTAAGAAGAACCGTGGGGCGGTTTCCATCTCCCCGGTTGATTGTGTCAAGCAAAAGGGCCTGCACGGTCCAGTATCGGCTCCGTTGCCGCGTTTGCGGATTGAGGCGCTGCTGAAACGGGCCGCCGCCGTCCCTGTCGTCGTCTACTCTGACACAACTGACCTCTGCCACCGGCTCATCTTCCAACGTGATGTCCATCCAGGAGCCGGTGTCGGGGAGCGCGTTGCGTATGGAGGGGAGGAGATGCGGCTCCACGGCGTGAATGGCGTATGTGCCTTGGGACGTGCGTTGCAACCATGCGGTTGCGGGTTCGGGGATCGAAGATGCTACCGAATCCAACTGCTGCACCTGGTCGTCTGATAGCTGGCAGTATGACCCGGCTCCGTCAAACTGGGCCCACAGGTGATTCCGGGACACGAAGTCATCCAACACGTCTTGCTCGAAGGTCGCGACTACCGAGTGGCTGCAGGCCCGGCACAGCTCGGGAGCCAGAACGATTCCGTGATCCGGGGGCGTGATCTCCACGCGCCGATACGCATCGACTGGAACTGCCCAACGCGTCGCCGCCTGCTTCTGGGAGGCGGCATCTGCGTCCGATTCACCGGGCGCTGGGCCAATCCATTCGGGATGCTCCTGAAAGTGCGCCCGGGCCCAGGGCGACAGGGCTCCGAGCGTAGGCGGTAGCCCACTATCCGCCGATGTCTTCCGATACAGTGTGGCCAGAGATGCCGTGAATCCGTCTGCGGGCCGCCCCTCAGCACCGGGCGCACGGATATGCTTCTGGTGGAGACTGTCTTCGTCTCCAAGAAACTGTACACCACGTAGCTGTTCTACCGCAGCTTGTAACGGACGCGGATACAGGATGAGTACGCTCTCTGAGGAGGGCACCTCCTCCAGGGCCTGTTGCACGCGCTGAATGACGGAAGGCGGCGACGCATCGACCAGGAGGGCTTCTTTCTGCTCCTCGCACCGCGTGCGAAGGGCTTCATGGTACGCCTCGGTGTCCCGGAGAAGGGACTCTATCTCGCGCACCACTTCGGGCAGCTTCTGCAGGGGCCCCAAGAGCGATGCATTGGCAACGGGCACGCCACGGTGCCGCTGGAGCAGTATGCGGATCACCTGAGTGCGGTATAGCCGATACGCCACGTCTGCGTCTTCTCCGGCCCGATGTGTGGTGTCGAGTGCCAGCGACGGGCGTCGCGGCGAGAGGAACGCCTCGTATCGTAGGGTATCCCAAACAAGCTCCTCATCGATCACAACATCCTGAGACCGGAGGGCTTTCAGGTCCCAGTCTTGCAGGTTGTGGCCGATCCACATGTCGACCTCGGTCTCGCGCACCATTGTCAGGCCCTCGGATACGTCCGCATCGGCGTATGTCTTCGCGGCTTTAGGTCCCGCAAGGCCAACCTCCCAGACCTCCTCACCGTCTGTCTCCAGGTCCAGAGCCGGTCCTCGAATGTTGTGTAGCACGCCCCGTATGCTCCGGTGGAGCAGCTCGCCCCCCATGTCATCTGGAACCGAGCCAGACTCAAGAAGCGAACCAACCACTGCCGGATCAGGCGCCTGGTCTGCTTCGGCAAGGGCTTCGACAACAGCTCGCTGAATCGCGGATTTAAAAGCTGTGCCCTGGTTCTCTATACGAGCGAATAGATGCTGGATGAGGTCGGGGGTAAGCGCGTCGTTCGCTTGGCGTTTCGTAATGTGTGCGACAATACCGTCGACGAGGGGACGGAAGAACGTTTCGTCAGATTGAACGGCGTCGGCGTTGTCAATCGCTTCGCCGTCCCATCGAAAAGGGCCTGTGGGCCGCACGACGAGCCCCTCTTTCCACGCGGATTTCTGCTCTACATCGGTCGGGATGGCTTCCCATATGGTTGCGGTGTACAGCCCGGCATCCAGGTCGTCATCGGCCCACATCACTCTGGGCTGCTTGGTCCCTGGAACGATCACGGACCCATCATCAGACACCTTAACCAGTGCTCGCGACCATTTGGGGTCGACCAGTTTCGTCTCTCTCGTGCTCAGTCCCTTGTCTGTTTCTCTGGGGACAAACTGCATCATCGGGACGGCAGGGGGCAGATGGTTGGCCTCGCGGCCGTCGACTCTTAGAAACGATTTCAGGGTCGAATCGAGGTTTGAGAGCCATACATGCGTGTCTTCCTTCAGATGAGTAGCACCAAGGAAGGCGTAGCCTCCGTTCCGAGCGATTGCATCGTCTTGGGAGCGCCCCCGCCCGACAAGCGCAAGATGGGAAGCCACGTGCGATACAGATGGTC
>CAZZCI010000113.1:6368-7640 GCA_964653015.1 uncultured Rhodothermales bacterium | reverse complement strand
CGCCAGTCTCGACTTCTTTCAGCGCTACAACGAAACGCCGGAACAGGTGCTCTCCATTATCGGCGCCAAACCCAATTTTGCACGTGATCTTACTTATGGTACCTTACCGTCCAATGCCTTCCATGCCATCCTGCAGCGAATACAAGATGTTCAGATAGCTGTCGTAGCGTTCAACTGCAATAGCGCCCTCGTTGACGGCCTCCTTTACGGCACATCCCGGTTCATGGTCATGGGTGCAGTCGTCAAACTTGCAGGCATCGAGATACGGAACGAACTCTACGAAGAAATGCCCCAGATCGGCAGGGTGCAGATCCACAATACCAAACTCGCGCACCCCCGGCGTATCCACAATGTGTCCGCCCATTGGTAACGGGTGTAGAGCGGCAAACGTGGTCGTATGGCGGCCTTTCTGGGTATGAGAGCTGATAGAGCCTGTCTCAAGGGCAAGCTCGGGGGCAATCGCATTCACCAGGCTCGACTTTCCGGTTCCCGAGGGTCCTGTTACGACATTCACCTGGTCCTTGAGTGCATCGGTAAGAGCGTCAAGACCGATGTGTTCAGTTGCGCTGGTACAGTGGACGGGGTATCCCAACGATTCGTATCGCTCAGCCACAACAGCCACCTCTTCAAGGTGCTCGGTGTCGGCCAGATCGATTTTGTTGATGATCAGTCCAGCCGGAATGTGCCGAACCTCAGCCATCACCAAAAACCGATCCACGAATCCCAGATTGAGGTCCGGCTGTTTTACCGATTGCACGGCCCAGGCGCAATCAATGTTAGATACCATGATATGCTCTTGGTTCACGCGGCGCCCCGATGCGCGGCGACTGAGCCGGTTCTCGCGGTCGTGAATCTCCACAATCAAACCAGTATCATCATCGTCGTTCAGCCGGATGGTGACCCGGTCGCCCACGGCCACGGGATTGGTGACATCCGTATCCTGCAGTCGAAATTTGCCACGCACCCGCGATTGAATCACGGCGGGATCATCGTCGGTGGGGTTGTCGATTTGGACGTCGTACCAGCTTCCGGTAGAGCGTAGCACACGACCAACGCGCGTGGGCAGTGTAGACATACAGCAGGAGGATGCGGAAAGAGATCAACGAACAAGCGCGTGCTTTCAAAGCCCAACCGCCTGTGCAGATCCGCCACCGCGTATCATGCTGAGCGAACGGATGGGCACATCCCACCCACGTACGGCGTATAGGCAGTCCGTGTATACGTATGGATATGCAGCGCATTGGCCATGCCCGCCGACTCTGACACCTCTAA
>CAZZCI010000113.1:0-6268 GCA_964653015.1 uncultured Rhodothermales bacterium | reverse complement strand
TCAATGACCGCATCTACACGTTCTACGTAGGTCACCGCAATGCCTTCAAGGGCCTCGTCCTTGATCTCTTTGACATCTTTCTCATTCTTCTTGGGCAGTACCACCCGCTCAATGCCTGCCCGTTTCGCTGCCAACACCTTCTCTTTGATGCCGCCTACTGGCAGGGTGAGTCCACGCAGCGTGATTTCGCCCGTCATGGCTACCGTGTGCTTTACGCGGCGCTGTGTAAAGGCCGACACCAGCGCAGCCAGAATCGCGGTACCTGCCGAGGGGCCGTCTTTGGGAACGGCACCAGCGGGCACATGGACATGCACATCCCAGTAGCGGAACGCGTCTTGCGGGATGCCGAGTTCGTCGGAGCGGGCTTTCACATAGGAAAGCGCAGCTTGCGCCGACTCTTTCATCACATCGCCCAGCTGGCCGGTTAGAATCATGCGTCCTGATCCGCGTGCCAGTGAGGCTTCAATGAACAGAATGTCGCCCCCGGAGGGCGTCCAAGCCAAGCCGGTTGCCACGCCTGGTACTTCCGTGCGCTCGGCCACATCCGAAAAGTACTTGCGGGCGCCCAGATACTCCTCAATGTCGCCATCGTCGATGGTGAGCGTATCGACTTCGCTGGTTGCAACTTTCTTGACGACCCCTCGCGTAACAGCGCCAATAGTGCGCTCTAACTGACGCACGCCCGACTCCCGCGTATATGCGTCAATAAGATGCATGAGCGCCTCGTCGGTGAAGCCGAGCTGGTCATCCTGTAGCCCGTGGTCGGTAACCTGACGCGGTACCAGATACTGTTTGGCGATCTGCAGCTTTTCGTTCTGGGTATATCCGTTGATCTCGATCATCTCCATACGGTCGCGCAGCGGCGCGGGGATGCGCTCTACGTAGTTGGCCGTAGCGATGAAGAGCACCTTCGATAGGTCGTAATCGAGCTCCAGATAATGGTCGTTGAAATTGTCGTTCTGCTCAGGGTCAAGCACCTCTAGCAACGCGCTTGACGGATCGCCACGGAAGCCGCTATCGAGTTTGTCTACCTCGTCGAGCATAAAGACGGGATTGTTGGTACCTGCCTTTTTGATGCCCTGCAAGATACGTCCGGGGAGCGCCCCCACATAGGTACGACGATGCCCTCGAATTTCAGCTTCGTCGCGTACACCACCCAGGCTCATGCGTACAAACTCGCGGCCTACCGCACGGGCTACGCTTTTGCCAAGGCTGGTTTTGCCCACGCCGGGTGGGCCATGCAGGCACAAAATCGGAGCCTTCATGTCTCCCTTCAGCTTAAGCACAGCCAGGTATTCCAGAATGCGTTCCTTTACATCCTCTAGCCCATAGTGGTCTTCATCCAGAATGCCCTGCGCCCGCGACACATCGAGTTGGTCTTCAGAGTACTCCAGCCACGGCAGATCCAGAATCCAATCCACGTAGTTGCGCGTCACCGCATAGTCGGGGGCCGCCGGATTGGTGCGCGACAGACGTTGCAGTTGCTTGTCGAGTTGCTCGCGGGCTTCTTCGGGGAGCTCCTTCTCACGGGCTCGTTCCCGCAACTCCTGGATTTCGTCGCCGCCAGCGCCCTCGCCCAGCTCCTCTTGAATGGCCTTCATCTGCTGGCGCAGCAAGTACTCGCGCTGCTGTTCATCGACGTCGGTTTTGACGCGCGATCGGATTTCTTCAGATAGCTCCAGTACCTGCAGTTCTTCTTTGAGCTGCTCCAGCACCTTGTTAGCGCGCTCCGCTACAGGAAGTGTTGCCAGAATGTCCTGCTTTTTCTCGACCTCTACCTGCAGGTTTGAAGCGATAAAATGGATCAGGAACGTGGGCGACTCGATATTTTCAATCGCCTCGGCGGCTTCGCTGGGCAGGTTCGGCGATTTGTTGACAATCTGAACAGCCAACTCTTTGATCGAATGGATTAATGCCTGCAGTTCCAGCCCTTCATCGGGCTCTTCGCGGGTAAGGGGTTCTACGTTGGCCTTGAAATAGGGCTCATCCTGTACGTACTCGGTGGTGCGGATGCGCCGCTTGCCCTGAATCACGATGGATTTCGATCCATCAGGCATTTTGATGAGCTTCAAGATTTCAGCAACGGTGCCGACGTCAAACAGGTCGGCAGGAACGGGATCTTCCTCCGTGCTATCGCGCTGGGCGACCACGCCAATTAGGCGGTCATTTTCAAACGCCTCGCGCACGAGTTGCAGCGACGTATCGCGTCCTACGGTGATGGGCAGCACGACGCCCGGGAAGAGCACCGTATTGCGTAGCGCCAAGATAGGCAGCGCGTCGGGAATGTCGGCGGTACTCATTTCCATTTCCTCGTCGGGCGTAGGAAGGGGGATGCGCTGCTCAGGCCCCTCGCCAGAGGCATCGGAGGCAGCAAACAAATCGCTCAGATCGAGTTCGGTCATACGGAGGAATACGAGCCGGTAAAAAACAACGAAAAAAGAAGAGGGGGAATACGCCCCATCATCTGTAGGCCTAGCAGTAGGGCACAAAGACTACACCATGCTATTGAAGAGGCAGTCCACGGAGTCAAAGTGCGCCAGGCTGGCAGAAGGGGCTGTCAATTACGACGGATTTTGGGGCGGCGCTGTTGCAAGTACAGACGAGATGGCAGACTGCAAGTCATCGGCTGTAAAGGGTTTGTCGACAATATGGTCCACATGGGGTACAGCTGGCGTGGTATCGGTATAGCCGGTAAGTAGTACAATAGGCAGGTGCGGCTGCTTGTGATGTACATGCTCGGCCAACTCGGCGCCGGTCATTTCGGGCATGCCATAATCGGTAAAAATGATGTCAAAGGAGGCTTCAGCAATCAGGCTGAGCGCTTCCTGGCCTGATGGGGCACAGGTCACCGCATGGCCTCGGTGGGCGAGTAGCTTTTCGATCGTTCGCCGCACCATGGGTTCATCATCAACGACTAAAATGGAGTGTGAGCGGGTGGGGGTCAGTGCGGTATCTTCATCCGCTAGATCGGGGGCCTCTGCGTCGGCAGAAGGAAACCGAAGCGTAAACGTTGTCCCTTCGTTTGGTGTGCTATCCACCCGAATGGAGCCGTTGTGCTCTTGGACAATGCTGTAGCTGGCTGCCAGGCCCAGTCCGGTTCCCTCTTCGCCTTTTGTGGTGAACAGCGGTTCAAAGATGCGGGCTTGCACATCATCCTTCATACCTACGCCGGTGTCTGCCATCTTTACGACCACAGTTTCGGACGATGCGGACGCGCTGGAGGTCGTGTGGGTAGATACGTTCAGTGTGCCGCCTTCGGGCATGGCATGTACAGCATTCAAGATGAGGTTGACGAACACTTCACGTAGTTCCGAGGCGACCCCGGTAATGAGGGGGGTATCTCCATACGAGCGGTTTACATTGATCACAATGCCTTGGCGGCGCGGTTCATTGCGCCAGTAGGGTTGGGTGAGCGTAAGGCATTCGTCGATAAGTGCAGCGACATCGAGAGCCTCGGCGTGCATTTCTGTGTCATCGCGAATGTAGCGCTGCAGCTTGTGAATAAGCGCAGCTCCATCTTCAGCGGCTCGGTGTACGGTATTAAGCGATTGCCGTGTATCTGCCGGCAGGGTATGCAACACATTGGCCTCCCGAACCAGCTCCAGGTGACCCAGAATACCGCTAAGTAGGTTGTTTAGGTCATGTGCTACTCCCATGGTCATGCGGCCCAATGTTTCCATGCGGTGCCGCTCGGTTTGCGAAGGCACCCAGCTTGCAGGCTCGGACAGGACCTCGCCAGTGACAGTAACCGCTGCGATGTCAGGCGGAGCCGAAGCGGACGACTCGGTCCGTACCGGAACCAGGTTCAGCAAGACAGGAAGCGGCTCATCGCGGCTAGGTGTATGAGCCGATACGAGGAGTCCCGTTACCAATGCACCACGGGCAGCCTCCTCCAGCGCATCACGCGTTCGTGCCCGGTCGTCGTCCGACAGGCGCCCCCAGGGCGAATTTGTCGGGCCCATGACGTGACGCCAGGCCTCATTGCTATGCAGAAGGCTGCCAGGGGACTCGGGGTTTGCCGAAGACCAAGTGGCAACGAGCAGTTCAGCATTCATAAGCGATTAAGCATCGGCCAATGCGAGGGGGGAGTGAGCGTTCTTTACGGAGATCCAGGACGCATGCATGCTTCAAGAAACGGAATGTTTAGAATCCGATACAACCCGTATGGTTCATACCTATTTTCGATCACGATCCGTCGCGACAGGTTCAACTGGCAGGAGTCTGTTTTTACGGGCGCCTTGTATACATAGATCTTTTCAACCAACCCGCACCGCATCATGTGGCACGACAATGTTCTGGGCACGGTAGGCAACACGCCGCTTGTACGCATTAACCGGCTAGCTGAGGAGGTGCCTTGCACCGTGCTCGGTAAAGTCGAGTTTTTTAATCCAGGCGGCTCTGTGAAGGACCGCATCGGTATCACGATGATTGAGGATGCGGAAGAGAAGGGACTCATCGAACCGGGCGGAACCATCATTGAAGGCACTAGCGGCAACACGGGCGCTGGCCTTGCTCTGGCGGCCATTGCTAAAGGCTACCGATGCATCTTTACCACCACGGATAAGCAAAGTCAGGAGAAGGTCGATGTATTGCGTGCGCTGGGCGCTGAGGTGCTGGTGTGCCCCACTAACGTAGAGCCTGACGATCCCCGATCGTACTACTCCACCGCTCGCCGGCTGGCTGAAGAGATTCCCAATTCGGTGTACCTTAACCAATACGATCATCCGGCTAACAGCAAAGCCCACGTTGAGACCACAGGTCCTGAATTGTGGGAGCAAACCGAAGGGCGCATCACCCACTTCATTGCGGGGGCCGGTACCGGGGGTACCATTTCAGGCACGGCACGCTACCTGAAAGAGCAGAACGAAGAGATTACCGTGGTAGGCGTTGACCCGCACGGATCTGTATTCCACAAGTACTTCCACGAGGGGGTGTTCGATCACGACGAAATCTATCCATACGTCACGGAAGGCGTGGGCGAAGACATCTTGCCCGAGAATATGGATTTCGATGTGGTTGACGATTTCGTGCAAGTCGATGACAAAACGACTATGCAGATGACGCGTCGCCTTGCCCGTGAGGAAGGGCTGTTTATTGGTCAGTCGTGCGGTATGGCCATGGCGGGAGCGCTGCAGTGGCTCCGCGACCACGAAGCCATGCTCAACGACGACGATGTGGTTGTCGTTATGCTGCCAGACTCTGGGTTCCGATACCTCTCGAAGACATACAATGACGAGTGGATGCGAAACCACGGCTTTCTGGAGAGCAAAACCAATGTCACCGCCGAGCAGGTTGTGAAGCGCAGACGGCCTAACGCATCTGTCATTTCGGCGCATCCTGAAGAAACACTGGGGGCCGTTATTGAGCGCATGACTGAAAACAGCATTTCTCAACTTCCGGTGCTTGAAGATGACGAAGTGGTGGGTAGCATCACAGAGACGCGCATCCTGAACGAACTGATTGCCAATCCAGAAGCGCGCAATGAACCCCTGCGCGGTAGTATGGGTGATCCGCTTCCGGTGGTGCCGTCTTCGCTGCACCTTGAGCACCTGTCGAGCTATCTCGACGGCGAGGCCGGTGCGGTGCTTGTCGAAAGCAACGACTCGTATGTGGTAATCACAAAGAGCGACTTGATTGGGGCACTCGCTCATGTCAATGGAAATGCGTAGCTTGTGCGCACCCTTACCTACACAGCAACCTCATCCTCTTTTTTTGCATACACCGTACAGTTACCTTTATGGCAACATTTAAGCAGAACCCCGATGGCGACTCCGAAATGAACATTGAGTTGACGAAGGAGGAGGCCGAGGGGACGTACGCCAATCTTGTGATGATTGCGCATTCCCCCGAAGAGTTTATTCTCGACTTTATTCGTGTGGTGCCGGGCGTGAAGAAAGCCCGTGTGAAGAGCCGCATTATTGTAACGCCGCAGCACGCCAAACGGCTGATGCGGGCGCTGCAAGAGAACATCAACCGCTACGAAGACTCCTACGGTCCGATTCCAGAACCTAACCAGGGCGATGGCGGCGGCAATCTCCCCATGAACTTTGGTGGATCAAGGGGGAAAGCGTAGTGCTCTGTCACACCTGAACGGTAGGGTAGAGCATGAACTGCCAACGCTCATAGTCATCCCGGACAAGGCACTCCAGCGCCGCAGAGCCGGGATCTCCCCCGAAAGAGACCTAATCCTTGCACATAACTTTGTCTCTGGTATTTCGTTGGTGGAAAATTTGACTCCTCCACCGTCTGTTCAATGAGAGACTGTTGG
>CAZZCI010000112.1:5403-7687 GCA_964653015.1 uncultured Rhodothermales bacterium | reverse complement strand
CTACCCAAAAATCGATTCCAGTCCGTCTTTAACCGCATCGCCAGCGGTGCCAGAATGGCATTCGAATAACGTGGGGCAATTGAAATCCCAGGTGAGCACATACGCATCGTGCGGATCCAGATCGGTGATGTGATTGATGCGAATCTGCGAGAACCGCTCCACCGCCGCCGCTGCACGCCCATCCTGGTGATGCTGTAAAGCCCACTGTCCATGCTCAATCATGTATCCAATCGAGAGCGCGTGGCTAAGGGTAACGGCAAACCGATAGGCACCAGCCTCTAAGGCTTCGCCTCCTTCTTGACGCATGTAGTCGGACCATTCGTGGGCATCGCGGAATGCGAGCACAGCGGTTTTCATTGGGCCGATCAGCGTTTCAATGGAGAGGTGCGACATGGTATGCTTGAGCTCATCGCGCAAGAGCCCCAGTTGCTGGTTGTGCTCCACCCGATGTGCAATCTCAACCGCCAGATGATGCGGACTGGCATGCCAACCGGTGGCCCGATGGCCCTGATTGAGGTGCGCCATGAGGCCCGTGTCGCGTCGGGTGCCCAGCCGGCCAAAAATGTGCATGGCCCGCTGATCCACATGATCGGCCTGGTGCGTTGCATGCAAGGCCGCCAATGGAGCCAGCAGGTTTGTCAAATCCTCGTTAGCATCGGGCGCGTCAAGCAGACGAACGCAGCGGTAGGTGAGGTGAAACGCCGACTCATAGCGTGCCTGCATATCCGCCAGTGTTTCTTGGACAAGCGGATTGTAGGCGAGCTCCTGGCCCTGCGCATTCCAGGTTTCTGCAGCACCGCGGGCCAGCGCCATCGTGCGGCGCAGGTGACTCACGGTGAGCACAGCGTGCCAGATGTGCTGCAGCGTACGGGCGGGACCGTGTCGGGGCGCCTCGGCTTGCAGGTGCGTTGCGGTCGTGTCTTGCAGACGTAGGGTTGCCGCCGGCGCGTCGCGATGCACGGCAGACGCGAAGTGGGCCCCAATGTGTACGCCGTTTTCTGGAGTTAGCGTATCCACAAGAAAAAGATGGCGAACGTCGTTTTCGTCGTGTGCGAGTACGAGAGCTGCATCGGGATAGGTGGCTGCATGCGTGTCCACGCGTCCGTTTAGACGCCAGCCCTGTTCGGTGGCGGTGGCACGTAGCGCATCCGAATGGTTGCCGACCGGATCGGGGATGCCCCACAAGTCGGCAAGAATCGCCTCGCTTGGAGTGCGACTGGTGAGGCGGGGAATGACCGTGTCGAGATGGTCGGCGGTGCCGGTGCGCAACAGCGCGTGCAACGCAATGTCGGATGTGGCTACCAGTTCCATGAGACCGGGGGCTTCTGGCGCCATAAGGTGAACCAGTCCCATTTGCACCATACGACTATTCGAGCCGTGCTCTTCGGTCTGTGCACGATGGAGCAATCCATGGGGCACCCACGAAGCGCGGGCGTTGGTCCACGATTCAGGAACCGGTGGCCGCCGAGTTTCAGCGCCCCAGGGCGTGTAGGCAGAAGCTGGAACGTTCGAATAGGCACCCTGCTGCGCCTCGTATTGCTTCTGCTGTCGTGCGCCTGCGGTATGAAAGAGGTCTTCTAGCGCATCGAACAGGTCGGCGGGCATGTGGTGTTGAAGCACCGTGCGCAGTACCCGGTCGGCACCAAACTGGTTATCGAGTTCGGGGGCGGTTCGGTCAATGAAGGACATATAGAAGCTCGCTGAGTGAGAAGGGTAGACGCATGTCGCATGTCCCTTCGCACGGCGATTGCCTCTATACAATGCGACCCGGTTCGGGCTCGATCTCGGGGCCATCGTATCCGAAGATACGTTTGACCCACCGCGTAACGCGAGCCGATTGCTTTTGGGCATACCATTGGTCGGCCACACGTCGGGCAGCAAGACCATACGAAGGGTAGGGATGTATAGTGTCAGAGAGAGCGCGTAACGTTACGCCATTGCGCATAGCCAGTGCGAACTCGCTGATAAGCTCACCTGCCCGTGCGCCAAGCACGCTGGCTCCCAGAATCTTGCCGTTCCATTCTTTGGCGTACACCTTGATTTCGCCCAGCGTATCGCCATCGGTAATGGCGCGATCGACTTTTGAATAGGGAAATCGATACGTTTTGAACGATGTGCCGCTCGATTCAAGTTCAGCCTCGGTAGCGCCTACGTGAGCCAGTTCCGGATCGGTGTAGGTGACCCACGGCACATGCTTCGTATCAAAGCTCGTGGGCACCTTGAGGAGTGCCTTCGTTATGGTCGTTTTGGCCATGTGCTCGCTCATGTGTGTAAACTGGTAGCG
>CAZZCI010000112.1:0-5303 GCA_964653015.1 uncultured Rhodothermales bacterium | reverse complement strand
TTCAGAAGGAAGCGTACCCCCTCATCTTCCAGGCGGGCTTTAAGCATCTGGGTAAGCTCGGGATGGTCGTTTTGCAGGATCCGATCACCCATCTCGATAACGGTCACCTCCGATCCAAATCGGGCAAAGGCCTGAGCCATTTCAATACCAATGGGGCCGGCTCCTACAATGGCAAGATGGTCGGGCTGCTCGTTGAGTTCAAACAGCTCATGGTTTGTGAGATGCGGAACGCTGTCGAGCCCGTCGATAGGCGGGATGAGCGCCCGTCCACCGGTCGCAATGACGATCCGGTCGCCGCGCACGTGACGCGTACCGTTCTCATGGTCAATAGCAACGGTGTGGTCATCCACAAAGCGAGCGGTGCCGTGGGCCACCTCAATCCCCATGTCTTCAAAGATTTCAGGGGCGTCGGCATCGTCGTACACCTCCTGGCGCAGTGCCTTCATCCGGTTCATGACGGCGGAGAAGTTAACGCGCGATTCCGGCACCTCTACGCCGTATTCGTCCGCTTTCCGCACCGTGTGGGCCACCTCAGCACTTTTCAAGAGCGCCTTGCTGGGGATGCAGCCGTACCAGGTGCAGTCGCCACCGAGCTTGGCTTTCTCAACCATTAGCGTGTTCGCGCCGATGTTTGTGGCTACGCCCGCTGCGGTGAGGCCTCCTGCGCCGCCTCCAATAACAACAACGTCAAAGGTGTTGGCGTCATCCACATCGACGGTTGAGTTGGGCGTGGCAGTGCGCACCTTTTGTACGGTGGCTACCATGCCGTATCCTACCATGCCTGCAACAAACAGGTAGACCCAGAGCGGCAGGTTCTCGCCCACAGCAAACAGGTACAGGTAGGCCGACACCAGAAAGAAGGAGGCAGAAAGCGTGGGCATCACGGTAGAATGGCCCAGCCGGAGGTTGCGAATGAGCCAGGCGACCGACGCCGAAAAGAAGGGAATGGCCCCTACGTAGATGCTCCCAAAAATAATTGGATCAACGCCGTACGTGGCGCCGAGTCCCATAAACCAATGTACAAACGCGCTCCAGATGTCTGTCATCGTACATCGCTGTTAAGTTGAGAGGCCTATGTTGCAATTCGCTTACACGGCTGCATACACGCGGTAGGTGCAGCCCTGCAGGAAACTGTTACAATCAAAGGCAGGTCGTACGCACAGGAGCAGATGGGTACGACGCGTTTGCGATGCCCGAAGAGATGAAAAGAGCGTTTTACGCCGGGTGATAGGAGGGAGTGTTGGTGGGACGGTCTGCCTTTGATTGGGCGGAAGCACGTGTAGCCTGCTTGACGGCGCGAGCTGTGCGACAGGCCCGAGCTTTGGCACGTACTTTTTGAATGGTTGCTACCACGCCATACCCTACGGTGGCGGCAACCATCAGGTAGATCCAAACGGGCAGGTTCTCGCCAGTCCAAAACAGGTACACGTAGGCCAGCACCATAAAGACCATGGTAGAGAGAGCGGGCGCGGTGATGTCGTAGCCCTTGCGTACGTTGCGGACCAGCCACACCACGGATCCCCAAAAGAAGGGGATCGTGCCTACATAAAGGCTCCCGAAGATGAGCGGATCCACACCGTATGCATCGCCCAGCCCCATGAACCAGTCAGAGGCAAATACCAAAACGTCTATCATGCAAGAGTGCGCGAAAGAGCAAAGCGAGCAAGGCCCGCTGTGAGGAAGCTCTGGTGCGCAGTTGTTAGGAAGGTTATGCGATAACCACCCAAGGAAACGCATCTTGACTAATGTTGTGTTCCCGCACATCAGCACAAGTAATTCCAAAGGGGCGCATCAGATCGCATGACTTACCATTTTCTCTCAAGATTGCTTTCTTTTCATGTCATATTTGCAATAGGGGGTGGTCGGTGGGTGATCTGGGCGATGAACTGCAGGGAAATCGCAAAGTACGATACGTCCGTTTTCTTGGTATTCTGCTTTTTGATTTATGACCGTACAGCTAGAGCGCATCAACGACGCCATTCAGTTTCAGGGGACGAATGCGTCGGGGAATCAACTGACCATTGCTTCGAAGGCCGATCAAGACGGGGTAAGCCCCATGGAAATGACGGCCATGGCGGTGGGGGGATGCAGCAGCATCGACATCCTTATGATTCTGGAGAAGCAGAAGCAGCCGGTTGAGCACTTTTCGGTTCAGGTTGATGCGGAGCGTGCAGACGAGCCGCCACGCGTGTTTACGGATGTGCACATCCATTATACCCTGACCGGTGATGTAGACCCGGCAAAAGTGCGTCGGGCCATTGACTTGAGTCTGGAGACCTACTGCTCCGTATCCAAGATGGTAGATAAGACGGCGACCATCACCTACCAGTTTACGCTCAATGATGAACTGTACGAGGGCACGGTGCAGGAGGGGGCATGAGTGCATCCTCCCTGTACGCGAGCGAATCATCCGTACGTTTCCACAAAGTCGTGATACTGCTCATCCGTACCCACCATGAGCAGTTCGCGTCCGGGCTCTAACGTGGTGTTGGCTGTAAGTTTAGTGATGATGTCTTGGTTTGGACATACGACTGCCACCACGGTGAGTCCCGTGCGGGCCCCAATGTTGCTTTCAGCCAATGTCTTGTGATAGAGAGATTCGGGCACGGTACGGGTAAACAGATCCAGGCCTTCTCCCATTACCACGAGCTCTTTGTTCATAAGCACAGCCCAGATAGATTCGAGGCCGAGCATGGCATAGCCAAGTACAAAGTCGGCTCCAGCCCGGTGGATGGCCTCCATATTGCGCCGGTGCACGATGCGGCTTACGATGCGGAGCCGTTCGTTGAGGCGGCGACAGTACGACGCCAGGTAGATGTTTACGGCATCGTCGTGGGTGGTAAGCAGCACGGAAGGGGTACTTTGAATGCCAGCCTCGTCGAGCAATGCGTAGTCGGAGGCATCGCCTTCAAATATGGTAAGCCGGGGAAGATCTGAGGGGGACTGGCCGTCAGGCGACCCCACCTTGGTTGGGTCGGGCCGGGCATCAGTAGGCCGAATGTGGTTGATGACAGCTTGGTCATCAAGGCGGCGTAAGGCTTGGCAACGGGCAGGGTCGCGCTCTACGATATTTACATCGATCTCGCGCTTTAGAAGCGCCCGTGCTGTTGACTCGCCAACAGTGCCTCCACCAATGACAAGCACCGGATGGTCGCTGATGTCGTATGGACTCAGGCGGTTGTCGAGCGCGTCGATTTGCTCTTGAGTGCCAATGACAACGGGAACGCTAGACGCCGTAAGTTCAACGTCAGGGCGGGCGGGTTCTAACGTGCCACGCTCCCAGACGCCGATAATGCTCACTCCGGTTGTTGCGCGGAGTGTGGTCTCGCGAATCGTCTTGCCCTCCAGCGGTGTGTTTTGCACCGGCATCTCAGCCAGCACCAGATTTTTATAGCTTCCAATAGGGTGCACTTCGCAGTGGCGGGCGTTGATGCGGTTGGCAAGTTGTTCGCCCAGCATTTGTTTAAGTGGAAGTACATCAGTGCATCCGGCCAACTCCAGAATATCAATAGCATCGCGCGAGTGCGCAATCGCCGTGATGGGGGTATCGGGGGCCACCTCACGTGCTGTCAGCGCGATGTTTGTATTTTCGACATCGCTGCGGTTGGCAATGATATGGCGGGCATGATCGGCGCGGGCATGTACAAATGTGTCTTGGCTATCAAAGTCGCCACAAATGACCGATGCATCATCCAGGTAATAGTCGGATGCCTGGTCGGGGTCGCCTTCAATAAGCACATACGGAATGTCTTCGGTTGTCAGCCGGTCGATAAGTCCTGGTGTAATGGGGTCCTGGGCGCAAATGATGACGTGATCGGTCATGTCGGAAGGCACCGATCGGGGCGCACGCGCATGGATTTGGGCCTCTAGCCAGGGCGCGTAAAAGTAGCGGATGAACGCAAACGGAAGAACAATGAGTAGCAGCACAATACCCGTCCCCACAACAAACATGCTGTACACGCGCCCAACGTCGGTGTAGAATGTAATGTCTCCAAATCCGAGTGTACTCATGGTAACGAGCGTCCAGTAAAAGGCAGACACCCAACTGTGGTCTTGGCCTTCTACATGCCACATGAGTAATTGAAATCCTACCGACAATAGGATAACAACACCAATCAAGAAGATCAGGTATTTGGAGAGCGCAACCAGATTGCGCCGCGCTTCCTTGTCCTCAAACAAATACGCGAGTTGTGTGCTGTAGAACTTCATGGAAAAGCGTGAGTGGGTGTTTGGAGAAGAGCAGGTAACAGATGCGTAAATTGACCGTGTTCGCATAGAGTTTCCTGCACAAGACATGCAATGAGGAGCAATTTACCTTCGAATTGCTGTAATCAAATTATTAGGATGGCCTCTTTCGCACATATTGTGCACAGGCCTATTCGCTTTTTAGATGTTCCCCTTGTATACTGAAAAACACTGTACGCGCAAAATCAAAAGCAGGCTCGAAGCCTAAACGGACCAATTTATATAGCGTCCGCCTGATTGTTGAGACGTCAATGCGTACGGTGCCCACCGCTTGTAATTTACCCTGGTTGAGTCTACTGTGTTATGGCTATTCGGTACACCCCTGCTGCCTGTTTGGGAGCGCTTCTACTGCTTGCGCTACTGGCAATGCCAGCGACAGGCCAAAGCGTTGCGCACTACTGGAACTTTAATGATTCGGCAGGAGGCGATGCCCCCTGGCCTGAACCTGTAGAGGCCACGCAAGGCGACGGGTCGATTACGTATTCGTTTGCCCCGGAAAACTTAGACGACTTTGGAGGGACAAGCGACAATGCCCAGGGCGGTGACCCCGCAGGCGATAGCTTTTCTGTAGTTGGGCAGAGTCAGAACGGAGAGCATTTCGATTTGAATGTATCTACAGCCGGGCTGGAAGCCATTGAGATCGCGTATGCCACGCGAGGCACGGATACGGGCTTTGATACGCACACCGTTTCGTATAGCACCGACGGCGGCGGTTCTTTCGAAGAATTAGACACCTTCACCGATCGCAACGACTCGTCGTGGGATGTGCTCACGGCGGATCTGTCAGGTATCGATGCGGCCAACGACAATCCCGATCTGGTCATACGCATCACGGTCGATGGCGCCTCATCAGGCAGCGGTAACAACCGCTTCGACAACATTACCGTCAGTGGATTCTCGGAAGACGATGCGCCGCCGGAAGGCGTGCAGCCCATTGCCGATGTGCGCGAAGACGCGCGCAATGCCGGAAGCGGCGAGGTAACAGCTACTATTCAGGGAACTGTGACCCGTGCACGGGGCGACTTTGCCTACCTGCAAGATGCCACCGCGGGAATGAC
>CAZZCI010000111.1:6169-7902 GCA_964653015.1 uncultured Rhodothermales bacterium | reverse complement strand
ACCAAGTACGGGACTATCTATCCTGGCTTGTAGTGCTGTGTCACAGGTCAACGCATGGCCACCTAACGTATCGAGAATAATCCACAATCTTGTCATTGCGAGCGCAGCGACGCAATCTCATGCTATCAGCCCGAATGCAGCCGCCCAATCAACGGCATGAGATCGCACCCCAGGAGTACTCGGGCTCCACCCAGCGCCGCGTCAGTCGCAGGGCTCCCTCCTCGCGATGACAATTTCGGACCATACCTTTCAGGGCGACACAGCAGTAGAGTCAAAAAGGCGATCCTTGTGGGTCTTGTAGAATCGATGCACCGCGAAACGCTTGTGCAGGCCTCTCGTTCAGGTCCCCTTGCTTTATCACATACGCTCCTACCTCGTTCTATGTCCGTTTCCACCACCGACACCTGGCATCCAGCATCTTGGCGCGAACGTCCCGTTCAGCAGCAACCTACATATCCCGATTCCGACGCGCTGGACACGACACTCGATCGGCTCGATGCGCTGCCCCCGCTGGTTACCTCATGGGAAGTGGACAACCTGAAGCAGGAACTGGCGCGTGCTGAAGCAGGCGAGCGTTTTTTGTTACAGGGTGGAGATTGTGCCGAATCGTTCAATGATTGCACAGCGGATGTCATTACCAGCCGGTTGAAAATCCTGCTGCAGATGAGTCTGGTGCTTACGTATGGGCTCGACACTCGAATTGTACGCGTGGGGCGCTTTGCTGGGCAATACGCCAAGCCGCGTTCATCGGATACGGAAACCCGAGATGGGGTCACCTTACCCAGTTATCGGGGCGAAATCATTAACAGTCCGGCCTTCACCGAAGAGGCCCGTACGCCCGACCCCGACCGGCTTTTGAAAGCCTACACCAACTCGGGGCTGACATTGAACTTGGTACGGGCTCTTTCCGAGGGCGGATTTGCCGATTTGCGCCATCCTGAGTATTGGGATATCGACTTTATGGCGCATTCCCCCCTCGCCAACGAATACCAGCGGCTGGTGGATGACTTAAGTACCGCCGTCCATTTTATAGATACGGTGGCTTCGAATGCCCTCGATGCCATGCAGCGCGTTACTTTCTACACGAGCCACGAAGCGCTGCTGCTTCCGTACGAAGAGACCCTCACGCGTACGGTACCCCACAAAGAAGGGACGTACAATCTGGGCACGCACTTTCCGTGGATTGGAAAACGAACCAATGCGCCTGAAGAAGCGCACATGGAGTACATGCGGGGCATCCAAAATCCAGTAGGGCTTAAAGTGGGGCCAGATATGACGCCTGCGAAGTTGCGTACGCTTATCAATCATCTCGACCCCGAGAACGAACCCGGACGGCTCACCCTTATTACGCGCTTTGGAGCCGATGCTATTGGCGATCGTCTTCCCCAATTGATTCAGGCGGTGCAGGGGATGGGGCATTCGGTGCTCTGGTGCTGTGATCCGATGCATGGAAACACCGAACGCACCAACGGCGGCATTAAAACGCGACGCTTTGCCAATATTTTAGGGGAGCTAGAGCAGGCCTTTGACATTCACGCGGCAGAGGGGTCGCGGCTGGGCGGTGTGCACTTTGAGTTAACTGGCGAAAATGTCACCGAGTGTATTGGAGGGGCTCGTGGTCTTAAGGCGAACGATTTAGAGCGGGCCTACAAATCGTTGGTTGACCCGCGGTTGAACTACGAGCAGTCGCTCGAAATCGCATTCAGTATTGTGCGTAAGTACCGGGCGCTGCA
>CAZZCI010000111.1:0-6069 GCA_964653015.1 uncultured Rhodothermales bacterium | reverse complement strand
GCTGTAATCTGTAAACGGTTACATTGAAGAAGCTGTAGAGAAGGGGCTGTCGTCAGGCAGTCCCTTTTTACATGTAGGAAGTATCAGCATACTGAAGGATTCAGGGCAAATCCGGCTCAAATGTACGTCAAAAGGCCTCTATCGCGTGCATAGGAACGGCCCGTCATAAGACAACCTAAAAATGAAATTATAGTTAACAAAAGCGTTTCCGCAATGAATGATTTACGTAAGGTGCTGTATTGAATTGGCTTGGGTTTCGGTAATGAAGCGTTGAAAGAAAGAAAATAATTTCTTGACATCGTTGCATGATGCTCCTTACTATGTAAGCGCTTACATCATGGCAGTGTTACGATAGCAATGAACAACTGATACGCTCTGTGGCTGCAACGATCTACGACATAGCGGAACGCGCTGGGGTCTCTACGGCCACAGTGTCTCGGGTGCTCAACAAGACCTCGGAAGTGCGCGCCGCAACGCGCGACCGGGTGCTGGAGGCAGCGGAAGCGCTTAATTATCAGCCGCATGCATCGGCGCAGAACCTGGCTCGCCAGCGCACCAACTATATTGCAGTCGTTGCTCCTGTTGTAGCCAACTACTTTTACATGCGTGTGATGCGTGGCATCCAGCATGTGCTTGCCGAGGAGAATTATGATCTCATGATTCATGTGCCTCCCCATCCGGAGCACGCAGACAAGCGTCTGGAAAGCGCCTTGCAGCCTGGGCGTAGCGACGGGGTGTTGCTCCTTTCAACGCCTCCAAGCGAGTCCTGGGCGAAGCGCCTGCGCAATGCCGACCGGCCCACCGTGCTTGTGGATGCGCATCACCCTGATATCGAGTCGATTGCGGTTGACAACGAGCGGGGCGGCTACAAGGCCACCGAGCATCTGCTATCGCTTGGATATGAACGCATTGCCCACATTACGGCGCATCCGGAGCCGCCCCCGGCCACCCAACGTCGCCGTGGCTATGAACGCGCACTAGAAGCAGCGGGGCGCTCGGTTGATGACGCGCTTATTGCTGCGGCGGATGCGCTTCCGTTTGCCTTTGCCGAAAAAGGCGGATACCGGGCCATGCAAACGCTTTTGGAGCAGCGCCCGCGCCCCGATGCTGTATTTGCAGCGTCTGATATGCAGGCGGTGGGAGCGCTTCGCGCCGTGCACGACGCGGGCCTTACCGTGCCCGACGACATAGCCATTGTTGGGTTTGACGATATTGACCTGAGCGAGTTTGTTGGGCTCACTACGCTCCGCCAGCCCGCTCAGGCCATTGGACGCCGTGCTGCCGAAGCGCTATTGCGACATATTGAATCCCCGAACCACCCAGTATCGAGCACCGTGCTGGCTCCACAGTTGATTGTGCGGGCCACATGTGGGGCAGAGTCTGACAGCGACCAGACCATCCACCAGGCAGTGCGCCGCCTTGGCGGGCTTGCTCCTTCTGCTGCATAATTTAGGTGCGACGCACGATGATACTTACGAACAGCCCCTTGCAATACCTAACACGTTTAACTCATGCACTCGAATAAAAGCAACGGTCTCATGCGAAGTCCCTACTACACATACTTTAGACCCGTAGTGGTGGTCGCTTGCCTGATGCTCTTGGTCGGAACCGCTTTCGCCCAGGATCGGCAAGAGATCTCCGGTACGGTCATTGACGCCGAGACAGAGGAGCCCTTGCCGGGTGCCAACGTTGAGGTCGTCGGTGAACCCATCGGTACGTCCACAAACGTGGATGGTGAATACGAACTAAGCGTACCCGTTGAGGTGGAAGCCCTTCGGTTTTCATTTGTCGGCTACGAACCGCAGGAAGTCCCCATTGAGGGACGGTCTGAAATCGACGTGGCCATGATTCCTGCTGATGCCCAGCTTGAAGAGTTGATCGTTATTGGATACGGCCAGCAAGAAGAGCGCGACGTAACCGGTTCGATTACCAGTGTGCGGTCAGATGACTTTAACCGTGCTCCAGTGTCGAGCCCTGAACAGCTTATTTCAGGGAAAGTAGCGGGCGTGCAGATCTCCGCAGGTGACGGATCGCCAGGAGGAGGCAACCTTATCCGAATTCGAGGAGATAACTCGTTCGGTGCCAGCAACGATCCGCTTTTCGTTATTGATGGAGTGCCCATTGATAATGCAGGTAACGATGCGCAGCGCAATCCGCTGAGCTTCCTTAGTTCCAGCGATATTGCAAGCATGACGGTGCTGAAAGACGCATCAGCAACGGCTATTTATGGGTCGCGTGGCGCAAATGGTGTGATTCTCATCGAAACCCATCGTGCCGATGGTGACGAAGGGCGCATCACCTACGACGGATCGGTGTCAACTTCCATTATCGATGATCGCGTGTCGATGATGGGAGCCAACGAGTATCGCACTCTGATACAAGATCTGGCCGATGAAGACCCCAATCGCTTTGGCCCAGCAGCTAACCAGTTAGGCTTTACAAACACAGACTGGCAAGACCTCGTAGAGCGTCAGTCGTTCCGCCAAGAGCATTCGCTAAGTTTTGCGCGCGGGTATGAAGATGCCGACTTTCGTCTTTCCCTTAACTATGTTGATGAGGAGGGAACGCTGCGCGGCTCTTCATTTGAGCGTCTTGGACTCTCGTTCAACTACAACCAGCAGCTCTTGGACGATGATCTGACGATCACGGCCAACTTGCGTGGTTCGCAGACACAGGAGCAGTTTGAGCCCGGAGGCATGGTTGGTAATGCTGCCAGCTTCAACCCCACATTGCCTGTGCGTGACGTGAATAGTCCGTTTGGCGGGTTCAATGAGTGGGATGAAGCACTCGCTGAAAAAAACCCGATGGCCGAGTTGCTTCTCGAAGATTCGAACGGACGCACTCTGCGTAGCCTTGGTAATGTAGAAGCTGAGTATCGTATTCCATTTGTTGAAGGCCTTTCAACGCGCCTGAATCTTGGATACGATGTGCAGAGCGGAGAACAAACCTTCTTTGCACCAACAAACCTAAAGGCGCAGGCTGATGCCTCGGATCCAGGTGCTGTAGTCCGAAACAACTTCACACGCGTTAACACAACGCTAGATGCTTATTTGTCGTACGACAACGAATTCGAAGAGATCGATAGTCGATTTGATGTCACGGCTGGATATTCATTCCAAGAGTTCAAAGGCGAGTTTCCTGCATTGACAGGCTTGGGCCTCGACAGCAATATCTTCGGGGCGGGCACGGTATCGCCAGCCAGTGAGTTTGAGGGAAGCGTTTCGGAAGTGCGAAACCGCTTGATCTCGGGGTTTGCGCGCGTGAACTACACCCTTGCGGATCGTTACCTGCTTACGACGACGGTGCGCCGTGACGGTTCTTCACGCTTTGGACCAGCAAACCAATTTGGTACGTTTCCTTCGGCTGCCCTTGGATGGCGCATAAATGAAGAGCCGTTCATGGATGATGTCGGCTTTATTTCTACACTGCGCTTGCGTGTATCGGCAGGAGTGGTTGGCAATCAAGAGATTGGTGACTTCCTTTTTCAGCCTTTATACACACCAGGAGGCTCACAAGCGCGCGCTCGTTTTGGCAATCGCTTTGTATCAACGATCCGTCCAAGTGCAGCTGATGAAGCGTTGCAGTGGGAAGAGACGACCAATTACAATGTTGGTATCAACTTCGGGCTCTTTGATGAACGCGTCACGGGGTCTTTTGAGGTCTACCGCGAAGATGTAGATAACCTAATTCGTGTAATTCCTGCTGCTGGTGGTGCTAACCTGGGCAATGTGGTGCTTACCAATATCGGTGAGCTGAAAAACGAAGGCCTTGAGATGGGTGTAGGGGTAGCCCTTTTCCGTGAGGGCGATTTCACATGGGATGTTGACTTCAATGCATCCACAAACCGGAACGAAATCCTCCGTATTGGTGGGGGACTTGAAGAAGGAACCGAGGTTGAAGTTGGCGGAATCGCTGGTGGTACCGGAAACACCGTACAGCTTCTGCGCGAAGGCGAATCGCTGGACTCGTTCTTCCTTTTTGAGCAACAGTTTGATGCAGACGGCAACCCTATCTTCGAAGACGAAGATGGAAATCCGCTGACTGAGCGTCGCATTGCTGGGACCCCTAATCCGGACTGGATTTTCGGGCATACCTCACAGTTTGCCTACCAGAACATTGACCTCAGCTTTACGCTGCGGGCACACGTTGGCAACAAGGTATACAACAACAATGCCTCGAACTTCGGCCACCTGCAACGTCTCACAGATGTTGTGCCGTCCAACCTGCACACATCGTACTTTGATACCGGATTCGACGAGCCGCGCTACTTCTCCGACATTTATCTTGAGGATGCATCATTCCTGCGCCTCGATAATATTTCGGCTGGATATACCGTGCGGACGCTTCCGGGTGTGAGCCAACTTCGCGTATACGGAACGGCTCGTAATCTCTTTACAATTACTGGCTACAGTGGGCCAGACCCTGAAGTACCAGGTGGTATTGACAATAACCTCTATCCACGCTCTCAATCGTTCACCGCAGGTGTGAACGTTCAGTTCTAACAACCGCTGATAGTCGCCATGCAGGCCTGAAGAACGCTGCTTCAGGCCTGCACAGGGCGTCTCGTTTGTGCTTTACGACCCCTTGCGAATCAAACCCCACACTAACGATGAACCACGCTATACCTACACTAACACGACGATTACTTCTCACTGTAATGCTTATTGCGGGCCTCGCATACCTCACGGCCTGCGATGTATCGGTTGACCCAATCGGTCAGGCCGATGAGGGTGCTGTCTTTGCCGAAGACAGCTCCTATGAGCAGTATCTTGCTAAGCTTTACGCAGGCTTGAATGTAACCGGCCAGGAAGGGCCAGCAGGTGACGGCGACATCGGCGGCATCGATGAAGGGTTCTCGCAGTACATGCGCCTATACTGGAGCATGCAACAGCTGCCAACCGATGAAGCGCTCATTGCTTGGGACGACGATGGCATTGATGAGCTAAACGATCATAGCTGGGGGCCGGATAACCAGTTCACGCGGGCCATGTATGACCGTGTGTTCTTCCAGATCTCACATGCGAATGAGTTTATGCGTCAGTCGACAGAAGATCTTCTGGATGACCGGGGCAACAGTCCACAAGTTCGTGAGCAAATACCGCAGTTCCGTGCTGAAGCGCGTTTCTTGCGTGCACTTAGCTACTGGCATGGACTCGATATCTTTGGCCCCACACCATTCGTAACGGAAGACTTTGTCCGTGGAGCCGAGGCGCCACCGCAGAGCACGCGTGAGGAGATTTTTGCCTTTGTTGAGTCTGAACTGCTTGAGATTACAGGAGAGGAAGGGGCCAGTGAAGAGGTGCTTCCACCTATTGGCGATGCAGAGTACGGGCGAGCTGACCAAGGCGCTGCGTACATGCTGCTTGCTAAGCTGTATCAGAATGCGCCTACATACATCGGTGAAGACCGCTCTGCTGATGTCGTAACGTACACCGAGCGGATTCTTGATTCGGGAGCGTATCAGCTTGAAGACAACTATCACCACCAGTTCCTGGCCGACAATGCCATGTCGTCCGAGTTTATCTTTGCGATTCCGCACGACGGCGATAACACGCGTCACTTCGGGGGCACAACGTTCCTTGGCAACGCATCCCTTGGCGGGCAAGCAGGCGACTTTGGCTTGCAAGGCTGGTTTGGCCTGCGCACAATCAGTGATGCCGTTGATCGTTACGATGAGGATGACCTGCGCCCTGTGTTTCCGAATACAGCGGGCGACCAGTTCATCCAAGATGGGCGCTCGAAAGAGGTTACAAGCATAACAGACTTTGCAGGCGGAGGAGGTTTCCTCGTACCGAAGTACCAGAACGTGACGTCTGCGGGTGAGCCAGGTGTAAATAACGTACACTCAGATGTTGACTACCCCATGTTCCGTTTGGCTGACGTGCACCTGATGTATGCTGAAGCTGTCCTGCGTGGCGGAGGCGGTTCGGAGTCGCGCGCGGTTAATCTCGTGAATGAGCTCCGTGAGCGCGCCTTTGGCGATAATAGCGGTAATATCTCATCCAGCGAGCTTACGCTCGACTTTGTTCTCGACGAGCGCAGCCGCGAGCTGCTCTGGGAAGGCCATCG
>CAZZCI010000110.1:2980-7916 GCA_964653015.1 uncultured Rhodothermales bacterium | reverse complement strand
CGATATATCAATCCCGATGAAAGCCTTTTTGCCCTTGGAAATACGTTTGGACTGCTGGTGGCGTTTGTGTTCTGGGTCTATTTTTCGGGCATCATCTTGATGATTGGTGCTGTAGTGGCTTCTTTGCATGAGCATCGCCACGTTATGTCGGGCCGGGCCCATCCGCGCTCATCCGCCCACATGCCCGAGCCTGCAGATTAGCAACTCATGTAGCCCCCCGGTAGCCCCACAACCATACCTTAACGGATTTGCCGTTGTGAATACGAAGGACGACTTGCTGTACTCGGTACGAGCCGCAGGTGACCCCCACTGAACAGGGCCTTTTATCAACACCATGGAATTGCTTTCTAAGCGTACTCGGACTTCGCTCAGGGCCCAGCCTAAAAAATCAAAACAGGTTCTTAAAGCGCCTGGTTTTTTGTTGTATTTTCTGTTTTTGAAGTACTTATGCTTTTCTCATTGATGCGCTACACGGGCCTTGCTCTGCTAGGCGTCTGCTGTCTGTTTGGCATCGCAGTTGGCAGCCCGCTTCCTGCACAGGCGCAAGACCCATTGGCGCTCGTCAATAGCGATACCGAGGTGCGTAGCATCAGCTTCCGGTTTGTAGAGACCGAAAGCTTTTCGCCCGACCGCCTGCAGCAACGCATGGCCACCCGAGCTCCTACCGGATGGGACCGCCTGCAACGCCGCCTGCCGTTAATGGAGCCGACTCCACGCCTTTTCGACCCCATCCTCTTTCAGCGCGACATTGCACGCCTCCGCAACTTTTACCGAGATAACGGCTTCCCCGAGCCGCGTATCGACTATCCAGCCACTCAGTTCAACGCTGAATCCAACACAATTCGCCTTGTCATTACCATTCGCGAAGGGGAACCGCTCATCATCCAAGATGCGCTTTTTCTCAACGACGATGGCTCGCGATATGCTATTTCTGCATTCGAGGAAGAGATGCGCGACCAGTGGGCCGACTTCCGTGACGATACCGACTTTGAGATTGGCTCGCGCTATACCGAGTTCAACCGCCAAAGCATCGAAGATGATGTCGCACGCTGGCTACGCAACCAAGGCTATGCCTTCTCGCGCGTGCACTCCGAGGTACAGACCGACCTTGAGGCGCGCACGGCCGACATTCGCTTTTTCGTAGATCCTGGCCCGCAAGCCCGTGTCGGAAACATTGAAATCAGTGGCAATGAATCGGTGGAGCGACGCATCATTGAACGCAGCTTGCCCCTGCGCGAGGGCGACCTGTTTTCCGCCGATAAGCTTTCGGAAGGCCAACGCAAACTCTTCAACCTGAACCTGTTCCGCGTGGCACTGGCCGACGTGCCCGAACAACCGCGCGACACGGTGGTGAACGTGCGCTACCGCGTACGCGAATCGAACCTACGCACGCTCTCAGGCGAAGCAGGCTATGGCACCAACGTCGGCGTTACCGCCGAAGGACGCTGGAGCCATCGCAACTTCTTTGGCAATGCTCGCTCGTTTTCGGCACGCGCCGTTGCTGAAACCGGCTTCCCCGATGACGCCAACTTTCTGCCCGCCTTCCTTGCTGGAACCGGCGGTACCATCTTGAACGAACGCCGCTTTCGCGGAAGCGTGCTCATCCGACAACCCTATGTGTTTACTCCCGACCTGAGCGTCGCACTAGAACCGTTTGGCGAAATACGCCGCAACCCGCGCCTGCCGGGTGTGCAAAGCGGACGCCTGGGCATTAACGAGGGGACGTACGGATTCAGCACTACGCTAACATACGAGTTTCTGCCGTTTCGCTCCATCAGTTTGCGGCACTCCTTGCAGCGCCGCCGCCAGTTTATTCCCGACGAACTGCAAACCGGCATCATTGTGGATCCCGATGCTCCGGTAGAAGATGTGGGCACCGGCGCGTTTAACCGCAGCGTATTCACGCTCTCCGGCACGTTTGGCCGCACCGACGATTACATCTCGCCGACCCGGGGGTTTTTAGTCCGTCCTACCATTGAAATGGCCGGGGCGCTGATCCCATCAGGCATGCAGTACACCAAGCTCTCGCTGGAGGTGAGCGGCTACCAACCCATCGGCAGCAGCATCGATTTGGCTGCTCGTGCATTTGCCGGACGCGTGATGCCTTTTGGTGACAGTCGCGAGGCGTTACAGGCTGAGCCGTCCTTGCGCAACACTGTGTTTCGCAATCGCTTTGACAATGTGCTCTTCTACACCGGCGGAGGCACCGATTTGCGTGGCTGGCCCATCAATCAGGCCGGAAGCAAGTTCATCAACACAACCGATGTTGAAGACATTCCCTCATTGCTTGCCCCTACAGGCGGTACCACAAAGCTGCTCATTAACTCCGAGCTGCGGCTTCCCTTTCCGGGACTGGGCAGCGACTGGCGTACTGCCGTTTTTCTGGATGCCGGATGGCTAGGCACCGACGCCTTCTCCCTCGTGCCCGCCCGATCAGGAGAAGACTCCGAACGCTTTGCCACCTCATCCGATCAAGTACGCATTGGCACGGGAGCAGGCATTCGGTACCAAACGCCCTTTGGCTTTGTCCGTCTGGATATTGCAATCCCTCTTAATCCCGACCCGCTCGATGTGCGCGCGCCCGACGACATCCGACAGGCCTTGCGCGAGGGCCGCTCCCCCACCGACGCCCCCACGTCGTTCACCCGGCAATTTCGTCTCCATATGGGCATCGGACGAACGTTTTAGGACCTGAGAGAGCCTTGGTCCTAACTCCCCACGAAGCCTTTGCGCGTGTGTCGCATATGATACCGTGATCCTACTCATAGCGGACCCTACCCTCTGTGTCTGACGACGATTCTTCTTCCGAGGCGCCCGCCTCCGACCGCCGTTGGGGGCGCCGCTTTCGCAACGCGGTGTTGGGCACCCTTATGCTTGTGCTAGGGGGGCTGCTTGGCATTGTGCTCCTGCTTCAAACCGAATGGGCCAGCACGCATGTCGCGCAGTGGGCCGCCGAGCGCTTCAATCCGGTCGACGGCACCACGCTGACCGTAGAACGCGCATCGGGCACCTGGTTCTCGAACCTAACGCTTTACGAGATCGCCTGGACGCTTGATGGCGATGCCCACCCCGATACCGACGACGAGGCCCGCCGCCTTGCTACCGTCGACACCGTATCTGTAACGTACGCCCTGCCAGCGCTCCTTCGTGGCACCCTGCATCTGCACGATGCGCATGTGGGCGGCCCCACGGTGTATGCCACCGAAGCAGCCGATACGACCTGGAACTGGACACCCGTGCTGCAGGCGTTCGATACCGACGACGATCCAGACGATGAGCCCTTTCCCGTACGCATCGACCAGGCTGAGTTAACACGCGGTGCCGCCACCCTCTCCTTCCACAGCGAGACCGACTCCACCGCCACCATTGATGCGCTTGATCTCTCTGTGCGCGATCTGCAGGTGAGCGATACCTTCGCCGCCACACTCGACGCGCTCCAGTTGCACGCCTCCTTGCCCGATCAACCCCGCACACCGCTCACGCTCAACGCTGCCGCAGCACTCACGCCCGAAGCCCTCGCCGTCGAACATATTCAGTTGGATGCGCCCCGCAGCCGTCTTCGCAGCACAGGCGTGCTCAACTTCGCTGCCGAAGCCTCCCCGCTCGACTCGCTCGATGCCGCGCAGTTCAATGTGCAAGCCGATTCGCTTGCCATTGCCGACCTCACCCCCTTTCTGCCGGGCCTCGCCCCAGCCTCCGATGAGGTGCATATGTTCGAGCTAGAGGTGCGTCAGCACAGCGGCACGTGGCGCAGCACCGGTTCAGGGTCCGTTGAAGGCGCTGGAACGTGGACGCTGGACGCCGAAGCCACCCCGCCGCGCGAAGCTGTCGATCAATTGCGCTTCCGTACCGACATCGACGTCGCCAACTACCGCACCCGCCTCATCGGCGACGAAACGATCCTCAACGCCCGCATCGATGCCGACTTCAGAGGCCCAACCCTCGATGCCCTCGACGGCACTGCACGCATCGATGTGCGCAACTCGCAATTTGAGCGTATGGCCATCGAAACAATCGACGGAGCCGTGACCCTCGACAACGGAACCGCCAGCCTCGACGCCAACGCACGCATTAACAACGCAGCCCTGCGTGTTCAGGGAACGACCACGCCGTTTGAAGAGGTGCCCGCCTACGACTTCCGCGCCAGCATCGACGACTTCGATGCCGCCACCTGGCTCCCTGACGCCGATCTAACGGCCCGCCTCAATCTGGATGCTACCCTCGAAGGCCAAGGCCTTACCCCCGATGACCGCGACCTCACAGCCTCGGTCAACCTACGTCCCTCCACCATCAACGACCTCGACATCGAGCGCTTTACCAGCACAACCCGTGTGCAGGGCGAACAAGCAGAAACCACCCTTACCCTGGATGTGCCTGGAGGACGACTCACCGCTTCCGCCAGCGCTGCGCTCGATGGGAGCGAAACCTTTGCGCTCAACGAGATACGCACCACCAACTTCAATCTAAACGCGTTTCTGGATGACGACACGCTCCCCGATACCCGTGTTACAATGCAGGCATCGGCCACCGGCACCGGATTCGATCCCGACACCATGGCGCTGGATGGCACCGCCACCCTCGACCAAACCGCCTATGGAATGGCCACGTTCGACCGCTTGCGTGCTGCGTTCGAGTGGGAGGCGGGCACGGTAACCACCACCCTGAATGCAGAGGGTAACTGGGGGCGCTTCGAATCAAACCTAGAAGCTCGTCCGCTCGATACCCCATTGGCACTAACCCTTCGAGAGGGGCGCCTGACCGATCTCGATTTGGGACCTTTCCTACAGGATCCCGATCAGCATACGGCGCTGAATGGCCGCTTTAGCGCAGCCGTTGAACAGCCCAACGACCGCTCGCCTATCGGGCGCCTTTCCACCGAGCTGACCTCGTCTCGCATCAACGACCAGCTGCTGGAGTCTGCTACCCTGGAGGCCGA
>CAZZCI010000110.1:0-2880 GCA_964653015.1 uncultured Rhodothermales bacterium | reverse complement strand
CTCGACGGGTCGCTCACACTTGCCCCCTCGCGGATCAATGAAGCCCAGCTTAACGAAGCCCAACTGGCCCTGCACGCTCAAGACGGCGCCGTAGATGGCACGCTTGATGCCCGCTTCGATGTAGGAACAGCCCATGCCGCGTTTGACCTATCGCTTCCCGATTCTTCCTACACGATTGACGTACGCGCTGACCAGTTTGACGGAGCTGCCCTTACCGGTCAAGACACGCTCGATGCCGATCTTGACGAACTGCGGCTGTCGGTTAGCGGTAGCGGATGGACGCCCGAAACCGCTGCCTTCGATGCCGAACTCGATCTGCACGAAGCCGCTTACGACGCCATCACCGTTGACCAGGCGAGGCTGCGTGCCAGATATGCCGAAGGCGACCTTTCGGTTGATTCCTTCACCCTCACCTCCAACGTTCTAACAGCCGACGCCCAAGGCAACGTCGCTGTCTTTAATCCGGAGGCCGACTCCGACATCCAACTAAATGTTGAGCTGATCGCCCTTCAGCCGTTAGAAGCCGTGACAGGTCAGCGTACACTGTCTGCCGATACCGGCACGTTAGAGGGACGCCTGCGAGGGGAGGGCGACGGGTTTCGGTTTAATGGACAGGTTGATATCGAGAACCTCGTGGTCAATGACATTCGTGTGAGCGACCTCGAAACCACCGTCGCGGGCGCGCTTGATGGCGATCGAACCCTCACCCGCGTTGAAAGCCGAAACCGTCTCAATTTTGTGGATCTGGCTGCCTTTGCCGCCGAAGAGGCACGCATCAACCTCAACTATACCCAAACAGATGGCGCCACGATGACCTCTACGATTCGGTTGGATCCGCAGCGCAGTGCCCAGATCGATGTGGGGGTGCCCTCCTTCGACCCTGACGAACCGCTCGTTGCGCTGATTGATCGTTTTGATATGCATCTCGATGGCGATTCGTGGGCCCTGTTGCAACCGGCTACGCTTACACAAGATGGCTCCGCCGTGCGTCTTAGCAACTTCCTGGTGTCGAGCAGCGATCAACAGATTGCTGCCGACGGACGTATTGATCCGCAGGGCACGCAGAGCATGATCGCCACCCTCGAAAATATCGATGTGGCCCCATTCGTCGAACTGGTTGATATTGAGGGGCTTGGGGGAACCCTCAATGGATCGTTTACGCTCACCGGAGCTGCCGATGACCCCTCGCTCGATGGCCAGCTCGACTTTGACGTGCAAAGTGAAGGTGAGTCGATTGGTACCCTCGATTCGCAGCTCACGTACAGCGACTTAGCGCTCGATATACAAGCCGACCTTACGCATGTCGATGGCAGCACGCTTGCGTTTAACGGCGACTTTCCAATTGACCTGCGGCTGGATACCGCCACCGAAGTCGAAGTTATGGATTCGCCGTTGGATCTAAGCCTGCAAGCCGACGACTTCGCCATCAATTGGATCAACCCCTTCCTGGATCCCGCTACGATTCAAGAATTGGAGGGCCGCTTCGATGCCGATATCCAGGTTGCTGGTACGCGAAGCGACCCCGAATTGCAGGGCGACGCGCTGGTAGACGACCTAAGCATCGTATTCACTGAACTCGAAACGCGCTACCGCGATGGCGTCGCGCAACTGCGTCTGGATGACGACCAGATCCGAGTCGAGTCGGCAGATATCCGTTCATCTGGAGGGGGGCGCCTGCAGGCAAACGGGGTCATTAATCTGGCCGAGCTGACGCTGGGGGAAATGGACCTGAATGTGCGGGCCGACAACTTCATGGCCATCAACACGCGTGCGTATCGACGCGGCACCATCAACGGACGCATGACGCTGGGCGGTACAACCGAGCGCCCCCGGTTGACAGGGCGGGTGCAGGTGGTGCGGGCCGAGATCTTCTACGATGAAATCGATGAAGCCGCTGCCGAAGACCTGGATGCGGTGTCGCTCACCGACGAAGACCGCGTTACGCTAGAACGGCGCTTTGGCATCCGGCTGGCCGATTCCGACGCTGCCGCGTACGATACGTTTCAGGCAATGGCCATGGACCTGGAGGTCGAGATCCGCCGCGAAACATGGCTGCGGTCGCGTTCGGCCACTACCCTGAACATTCAGTTCAACGGCGACCTGGATCTGCAAAAAGCGCACGACGAGGATCTGGAGTTGTACGGTTCCATCGATATTGTGCCGGCGCGAAGCACCGTTGAGCAGTTTGGGCAGCTCTTTCGCATCGACGAGGGAGCGCTGTCGTTCGATGGGCCGGTCGACGATCCGCAAATGAATTTCGCTGCGGTGTATGAGCAGCGCGCTCGCGAAACACGGGATGTGGAGGTGACCATTACGCTGAATGCGGAAGGTCGCCTGGGTAACCTGAGCCTCGACCTGAGCTCCGACCCACCCATGTCCACGTCGAATATTTTGTCCTACCTGGCAACGGGACGTCCCGCCGATAGCTTTCTGGCAGGTGGCGGTAGCGGGGGAGACTTGGCCGCGCAACTGGCGATCGGGCAGGCGTCCTCTTTCGTTGAGAATCTGGCGGCTCAGCAACTGGGATTGGATGTGGTACGCCTGCAGGTGCGTCCCAATGGCATCTCGTACCTTACAGTCGGGCGCTACATTACGCCTCGTTTCTATGCTTCAATCGAGCAGCCCATCAATACGCAGGGCAACGAAGCACAGGTGCTGGAACCTGACCTGTTACTCGAATACGAGCTCACCAATACGGTTATGAGTCGTCTGATACGGCGGGAGTCGAGCCTGCGTTTTAATTTCTTGTACGAGCGCGCGTATTAGTGCCGTGTGTCACACTTGAATGTTGTGGTCCAACATTGTCATCGCGAGGAGGGAGCCCTGCGACTGACGTGGCGATCTCATGCCGGTTGTACATCGCGACGAGGACGCAAGCGG
>CAZZCI010000109.1:0-7950 GCA_964653015.1 uncultured Rhodothermales bacterium | reverse complement strand
TGCCTCTGGTGCATTGCGACAAGGAGATGTGGGGTGTTAGATGAGTAGCGATCTTATGCCGCTGATGGAGCGGGGAGGCGTAGCACGGCGGCGTCGAGCATCTCGCGTGCTTCCTTGACGAGCGGACGGTGACAGGTGAACAACACAATCTGTCGTGTGGACTCCCACGACTTCAGGATTTCGTAGCCCGCCTGGCGACGTTCGGTATCCCAGTTCACAAACACCTCGTCTAAGAACATGGGAAGCGCCTCATGGTCGGCGTCGAGGTGGTCGACGATGGCCATGCGCAACGCCAGGTAGATCTGGTCGCGGGTGCCCCGGCTTAGCGGCGGTCCAACCGGCACTACATCATCGTGATCTGCAGGATGCACGACGAGCCGGTCGTCTTCTTCGCGCCACTCCATGCGCTCGTAGCGCCCGTTGGTAATGGTAGCAATGTGGGCCGAGGCGCGCTGTATCACATCCGGCTGGTGCTTCATGCGAAACTCGTGATCGGCGCGGCGGATGAGGGTAGCCATGAGCATGAGCCGGTCGCGCTCGGTACGTACACGATCCAGCTCGGTCTCTACGGCTTCGATATCGCTTTGCAGCGTGGCCATAGTGGGTTTGTTGACAAGACGCTCGTACTCGGCGTCGAGCTCGGCGCGTCTTTCATTGGCGTCGTGCAAGGCGTCGTGAATCGCGTCGAGGCGTTCGCTGCGGGTGATGCGGGCTTCGTCAGTGAAGAAAAACGCGTCAGTATCGCCTAGGCGCTGAATTTCTTCGCGGGCGGCTTGCCACTCGGGGTGTTCGCGCTTGAGCTGCTCGCGGGCATTCTCGGCACGGCGGGCGGCAGCGCGACGCTGGTTCAGCGTTTGAACACCGGCGCTCCAATCGCCATTGCCCAGCCTCTCGATGGGGGCGCGTAGTGCCTCCATCTGTTCTTGGGTCGTTGCCCGTTCGCTTTCAATAGCTGTGATCTGTTTGTTCAGGGAGGGGAGCGCGTCCTCAGCGGTTTCGGCAGCGGCAACACGTGGTCGGGCATTCTGCAGACGTTCGGCAAGCGCCCGCACCTGCGTTCGCCAGGCGTCGTGGGTATCGTACAGATCGGTGCAGTGCACCTGGTTCACGAGGATGTCCCAGGCGGCCTGCTCTTCCTGGAACCGGTTGGTGTGCTGCTCTACCTGGTTCTGCGCCCGCTCGGCATCATGTACGGCACGCTGTAAGCGCTCCAGGTCGTGGGCCAGGTCTGCGTTGGGGCTGTCCAGACGGTCTTCGGGCAGTGGCACATCTGAAAGAAGCTCGTGGACGGCAGCACGTCGCTCGCGGGTGGTGGTGGTCAGTGCATCCAGCTCGAGTGCCTGCAGCCGATGGGCAAGCTCCTCGTTATAGCGACGGCTATGCCAGGCCCATACGGCTCCGGCTACGGTTGCGGTGCCGCCCATTGACAGAGCAATGACGGATGTCCAGATCAAGCCAATTAAGAGCAGTGCCAAGCCTGCTACGCCGAGCACATACGGCGGCACAAGACTGCGCTCCGCCTCGCCCTGCAGCCCCATGCTTTGCGCCTGCGTACGGGCTTCGCGCTCGTCGGCAGCCGCTTCGGTGTATGCGTAAATGCGGGAGCGAATTTCGGGAAGGTTCAACGCCTTTACGGCCTCGGTCCACTTCGGACTCCAGGGTTCGGTCAGGCAGCTGGCGGACCGTTCAAGTTCGGCGTACGCGGCATCGGCGTCTTCCTTAGCTTGGGCAGCGGCTTCTCGTTCATTTTCCGCCTGGTCGATGCGTTGGGTCCATGCTTCGATGGCCGGGGCATGTTGTATCAGCGCACGGTCTTGCTCGGTACATGCTGCTAACGCGGCCTCATGCGCCTCGCGGTCGGCGTGCAGTTGATCCAACTGATCGGATAGCGCGTCAAGACGCTCGGTGAGGGCCTTGTGTTCGGCATCGGGATCGTTGATGTGTGTGTACGGGCTCAGGTCGCCCGCCTCGGCTTCGTTGCGTTCGATGTGCTGCAACAAGGTGTAGACCGGACGCAACCGCTCATCGCGCAGCCGGTCGATGCGCAGCTGGCGTTGCTCGGCCTTCAGCGTTTCGATGCGTTCGGCCACGGTGCGGCACTGCTCGCGCAGGCTGCGTAGGGTGTTGTCGCGCTGGCGTGCTTCCTTGAGCGCTTGGTAAAGCTCATCACGCGTTTCCGCGAGGGTGGTGGCCTCTGGGGTGCCTTGGCGGTCGGGACGCCACAGCGCGTCGGCTTCCGCCTGGAGTTCGGTGCTTACCGTGCGAGCCGACCGTACAAAGTCAACGCTTAACGACCCTAAGAGGCGATCCTGAATTTCGTCCCAGGCGTTTTGCTCGTGCAGCGTAACCAGATCGCCTAACGTGAGCGCGTACACGGCTTTGTAGATGTCGCGCGAGACGTGGGTTACCGGTGCCAGTGGGTTGTTGCTGATCGTACTGGTTGAGCCGTTGGTGTTGGTAAGACGCCCGTACGGATTGCTGCGCAAGCGGCGCGCTACGGTAAGTGTGCCGCCATCGTGCAGGCGGGCCTGCAGTTTTCCGCCCAGCGCATCGCCATTGTAGGGCGTATAGGGGTGATCGTTGGCCACCGGTGGATGGATGCCGTAGAGCATCGCCGTAAAAAACGAGAAGAGCGCTGTTTTTCCGGCTTCGTTGGGGCCGTACACCACCACGACAGGCGCATCGAGGTCGGGGAACGACACGTCGTGGAGTGGACCGTACGCGTCGATGGTGCAGGCGGTAAGGCGCATCAGCAGAAGGGGCGACGGGTCAGAGAAACGGTGAGGCGGAGCACGGGGGTTACGGAGTGTCTGCAGCGTCGGGGATGAGACGAGCAATGGCACGACGGTCCATGGCATTGAGCAGACGGCCTAGGTAGGCGCGGCGTTCGGTGGGGGCAGCGTGCAGTGCCTGAGCCCAGTCGATATCGGCAGCCAGGGCGTCGAGCGTATCGGGATCGTCGTGGGCTCGGTCAATCAGGGCAAGCACCTCGCCAGCCAGGTGGGGTTCGCCGCGGTGCCGATCGACCTCAACGGGGCGCGTCAGGTCGTCTAGATGGACGTCTACATCCAGCACGTTGAGTCGGGCCTTGAGGCGGGCGGCGATCTCGCGGCGGTCGCTGCGGCGGTGCAGCATTGGGGCCAGCGGGCACTCGCCGTGCAGCACCAAACGGATCATCCATTCGGAGGCTACAGCCTGGGTTTGTATAGGACGCAACGCAGCCCGGACGGTGTCGATGAAGGCGTCGACCGAGTGCACCGTCTCTAGCTCCGAAAGGTGCACCGTCTCCCATCGGATAGGCGCCAGCGGCTGCACCGTTACATCGGCAGGGCCCTCTGGGGGGATGCGCACGAGCAGGCCACCCTTTACACCTGTTTCCTCCGGATGCCGGCCCTGAAGGTTGCCGGCATAGTATGCAGGCACGTCGGCTTCCACCTGCTGACCTCGATGGATGTGCCCAAGCGCCCAGTATGTGTAGCCCAGGCGCTGCAGGTCGGATACGGAACAGGGGGCATAGCGGTCGTGTGCGTCGGCGCCATCGGCCGTATCGATGTGCGCATGCATTAGCCCGATGGTGGGCACGTTGGGATCGGCCTCGGGAAATCGAATAGCGAGGTTTTCCGAGACTTGCTTGCGCGGATGGCCTACAGCCACCACCTGTCCGATCCGTTGGCCGCTGTCGTTATGCAGCGGAATCGTTTGTGGATCTGCCGTGCGTACCACGTGAACGTTGGCAGGCCAATCGAGCGCCGCTATGCGTCCATGTGCGTGACCAGGATCATGCGTGCCGGTGGCATACACCACCGGGATGTCATGCGTCTCTAGCCGACGCAGATGCGAGAGCAGACGTTCTTCGGTTGGCAGGCTGAGGCGGGCAGCGTCTAGCAGGTCGCCTGCGATAAGTACGGCATCTACAGAGGTGGTGCAGGCCCGGTCGATAGCGCGCTCAAAGGCAGTGTGCTGCGCCTCGCGTAGTTGCCGACGCAGTCCGGGCGTGCGGCCTGCATACAGGGCATCGAAGTGAACGTCGGCAAGATGCAAGAGCGTAAGCATGGCGCAAGCGGGCGGTCAGCGGGTGAAAGAGTGCAACGGCGGATACGGTAGTCGTTCAGCGCGTCGTTACACGACCTGGGCCAAGAGCGCAAGCCCACCAAAAATGGCCACCAGTACAAGCGTAGCGATGATAATCTGTCGTTTTACACGTCGGTTCATGGCATGTAGAGGATGATGATACAACAGGGGGAGTTCTGTAGTCGGTGTACGCTGTTAAGATCCGAGGTGGACGGCGGTTTTGCAAGTCGGATGTGTGAGTGGAACTCGAAATGCACGCAGAGATGGGCCGCCACCATAGAAAAAGCCCCACTATCTGGAGCGACAGCGGGGCTTCGGAGCCAACGACCGGACTCGAACCGGTGACCTGTCCCTTACGAGGGGACTGCTCTACCAACTGAGCTACGTTGGCTGGTGATTATGTGTAGCACAGCAGGCACGCAAGTCGGTATCAAATGATCCGGGAGGGGATGGGGGAGGCGCCAGTTTCATCATGGATTTACGACGCGTGGGACACGTGCCCATTCATCCGGTCGCAGGCTGGTTAAGGTTAGATTCAAGCATTGGAGCCAAGTACTCCCATACGTTGTCGGCCACAATGCGTTGGCCTTCAGCGGTTGGGTGAATGCCATCGGCCTGGTTGAGGTCGGGCTCGCCCCCTACACCGTCGAGCACAAACGGGATAAGGGTAACGGCGTCGTGGGCGTTCGCCACATCCGGAAAGACGTCACGGAACGCGTCGGCGTACTCCTGGCCCATATTCGGGGGGACTTGCATGCCAGCTAATAACACCTGCGCATTGGGGTAGCGGGCCTGGGTGGTGTCAACCATAGCCATAAGGTTCGATCGCGTCGTTTGCGGGTCGATGCCGCGCAGACCGTCGTTGCCGCCCAACTCCAGCACCACAATGTCAACGGGCGTCTGCAAGAGCCAGGGGAGTCGGTTGAGGCCGCCGGCGGTGGTGTCGCCACTGAGTCCGGCATTGGTGATGTGCACATCCCACCCCTGGTCGTCGGCCCGTTCTTGCAAGCGCGCGGGGAACGATTCATCCGGGTCTAACCCATATCCCGCCGCAATGCTGTTGCCAATCACGAGCACATGCACAGCGGCCTCTTCGGCTGCGCTTTCATCAATGGCTTCATCAACGGCCTCCTCGGCTTCTGCTTCAGGAGCGTGCTCAGCAGGAGCTTCTGCAGGGGGCGGCGTATCGGCGGTCTCCTCAGCCTGATTGGAACGATCCGGTCCGCATCCAACGAGAACAAGAACACTGAAAAGTACGAGCAGGTATAGGCGCCACGTTGTCATTATGCTACCGGGATAATCGTTAGATAACACGCTCGGTACTCACCTGCTCTTGATTGAGGAAGTTTCGTATATGCACGAATCAGTGCTTCGCGTCCGTAACGTGACGCAAACGTTTACCAGTGGATCCAAAACGCTCACCGTACTCAACAATGTGTCGTTCGATATTGAGAGCGGTACGTCGTGTGCGATTGTCGGGCCTTCGGGCAGTGGAAAAACGACGCTGTTGGGATTGTGCGCCGGGCTCGACCGACCTACCGAGGGCACCGTGGAGCTCTGTGGAACGGACTTAGGGCCGCTTGATGAGGATGAACGCGCGGCGGTGCGTAATCAGTATGTCGGCTTTGTATTTCAGACGTTTCGGCTCCTGCCTACGCTTACGGCACTTGAAAATGTGATGGTGCCTGCCGAGTTGCGTGGCCGCTCCGAGGCGCGTTCCCGAGCGCAAGAGCTTCTGCAGCGTGTAGGGCTGGGCGATCGGCTCGATCACTATCCGAACCAGCTTTCGGGCGGCGAGCAGCAGCGGGTTGCCCTGGCTCGGGCGTTCATCAACACACCCCGCATCCTGTTTGCGGATGAACCCACAGGCAACCTGGATGAAGAGACAGCGGCTACCATTGAAGATCTGCTCTTCGAGCTCAACGAAACGGCGGATACTACGCTGGTGCTTGTAACGCACGATCTGGCCCTGGCCGACCGTACCGACCGACAACTCCGCTTGCGTGGCGGACACGTGGTAACAGCTTCTGAATCGGAGCCTGCAGTTGTGTAGAAGCGGGTGTAGAGGTGCCTACCCGTCAAAAAGAGATCGGCCTTACGCCGCCGCCGCGCACTTCGCTTCTGCCGTAGCAAGCGCCTGTTTCAGATCGCTCCAGAGATCTGCTTCGGCCTCTAAGCCCACCGACAGACGAATAAGTCCAGGCGTAATGCCGTGGTCTGACTTTGCCGTATCGTCGACGACACCGTGCGTCAGCGAGGCCGGATGCTGAATCAGCGAGTCGGTTGAGCCTAGACTGACCGCGGCGGTGATCGTTGCGACGGCTTCGACGGTAGCGCGGGCCACCTCGTAGTTCTGCACGTCGAAAGCAATGAGTGTGCCGGGCCCGTCCATCTGCGTGGCGTAGCAGGGCGCGGCATCGTGGCTTGGAAAGTGCAGGGCCTGCACCATTGGATGGGCTGCGAGGCGATCAGCAAGCGCTGTGGCGGTGTCTTGGGACCGAAACACGCGGGTGGGAAGGGTCGGCATGCTGCGGTGCATCAGGTAGGCGGCCTGTGGATGCAAGAGCGCGCCGGTGGCCACGCGCACATGGCGCAGCGCGGCGGCCCAGTCGGCATCTGATGTGGAGACCACGCCTCCCATCACGTCGCCGTGCCCGCCTAAGAACTTGGTGGCGCTGTGCAAAGAGAGGGTAGCCCCATGCTCAAGCGGACGCTGAATAACGGGGGGCGCAAACGTCGAATCCACCATGACCGGAACCGAACCAGCCTGCGCAACAACGCCCTCGATGTCTATCAGATCGAGCGTTGGGTTCGCCGGGGTCTCGATAATAACGAGGGCTGTGTTCGGACGAAGCGCCTCTGCAATAGCCTCCGGGCGGACCCACGATACGTCGACATCCAGCATGTTGCTGGTGAGCAGGTGATCGGTCGTGCCATAAATTGGACGCACAGCCACTACATGCGGCGGCGTGCTGGTGTCCTCGCGCAGGGTCCTTGTAGCCAGAAGCACAGCGGTTACAGCGGCCATGCCTGATGCGTACGCCACGGTATCGGATGCCCCCTCAAGTTCGGCCACGGCCTGCTCGGCGCGGGCTACTGTTGGGTTGTAGAGACGCGCGTAGACAGGTGTGTCTGCCGAGGCTGCGCCGTGGGCCAGGTCGTGCAGGCTCTCGGCAGCCGTCTCCATATCCTCAAACGGATACGTACTCGACAGGTCAATGGGCGGCGCGTGCTTGCCCATCGCATAAATGCTCTGACGGCCCGCGTGAACAGCGGTGGTATGACAATCGGAATGCGACATGGCACTACAGGGCATGGGATCTTCAGGACAAGTGTACTATATATTCGGAAGCGCTTACGGGTTGTGTCAATAGTTCCGAATTATATTCGGAAAAGTCGCTTATGCCGTTGCTTGACGAAACTGACTGCGCTATTTTGCGGACTTTGCAGAAGAATGCGCGCATCCAAAATAAGACGCTTGCAGAAAAGGTGGGGATTGCCGAATCCACCTGCCTGGAGCGGGTGCGCAGTCTGCGTGAGCGGGGCGTGATTACCGGATACCGCACCACGGTGGATGCAGAGGCGCTTGGCATTGGTGTACAGGCGATGGTGGCGGTACAACTGCGCAGCCACTCGCGCACGACGGTCGAGCAGTTTCAGCGGGCCGCTACGAACCGGCCGGAGGTGGTGGGGTGCTATCATCTGGGAGGGCGCACCGACTTTATGCTGCATGTGGCTGTGCGAGATCCCGGCCACCTGCGCGACCTGATTTTGAGCGCGTTCACCACGCGCGAGGAGGTGCAGCAGGTGGAAACCTCACTCATCTACGACCAGCAGCACACCGATGCGTGGCCCATCTATCCCGAGGCACGGCAGTAG
>CAZZCI010000108.1:0-7979 GCA_964653015.1 uncultured Rhodothermales bacterium | reverse complement strand
TAGCCCCAAAAGCGACCGAAAACAAGCAACAGGAACACCGGACGCCATGGAGGCCCGAAATCCCGAGAGGGACGCCAGGCCTCCTATACTTACTCAGATCACGTAGATCGATACCGCCTCTAAACGGCCCCCATCGACCACAGAGGCCGTTTTTGAGCGACTCACCTGCTGTACCGAACTTTTTGTTTGCAGCAGAACGCCGGCATCTGTAGGCGCAAACGCTTTGCGGGATCGCTTTTCGAGTGCTGTCTACCTCACGTCTCCGTTCCGTCTCAGGCGCCCATCTTCTGTGCGCTGGTCTCTTCCTCGCGCCCGTCTCTTACCCCTCGACCCGTCTCATCTCAGGCTTCCCTTTGGACCTGTCACATAATGAGGTTGGATCGGGACTGCCTGGAGGCGGGCGCCGGGCGAGCACTTCGCGCACGTCATGCGCAGTCATCAACGTCGGCCCAGGGTAAGGCGCTCGCCTCCCGGCGGTCTCGGTCCCACGTGCTTACCCTCACGCGTCACACGCTCCCAATCGACCCTGATGACATGCCCCTTACTGGAACTATTGACCAACGTCGCCATCTCGACGACATGCTTATCCAACCTGCCGGAACTCCGGTACGCCAGGCTGAACGGTACATGATCAGCCGCGTCATTGCCGGACTCGGCCGCTCGATGACCTATAACAACTCTTACGCTCAAGATTATTGCTCTCGGAATCCTTCTGCTCACGCTTCTTCTGGTGCGGGCGTAAGTACCGTCGGGGCCGTGGGCATCAGCGCCGACAGCGTGCAGGAGGCAACGTCCTACCGGGGAAGCGTGCATGCCGTCGCCCGGCAGAGCCCCATTCTGGATTCAACGTACCAGTACATTCCCCCGGACGACCCGAAGAACCGCTCACCTCGCGTGACTACCTACGCCCTGGATGGACCCTGGTACGTCGAGTACCTGCGCAAGGGCCTCACTGAAACCGCCTCTCGGTACCGGATCGATACCGAACGCAAGAAACGCCTCAACCTGAAACCACTGCAGGCGGATGTGCGCGAGGCCTCCCCCGCGCAAAAGCAGTATATCCGTACCTGCTCGACCCGGCAGGCCCTCGACGAGGCCGCCTACCAGCAGATGATCGATGACGTGCTTCAGATGAGCGCCCACATGAGCAAGCGGCGCGGCTGGGCCCCGAACGACTACAACTACCTGGCACAGCTCTACCGCTGTATTCTCACCATCCAGCGCCAGACCATTCAGGTCGAAGACGGACAACGCATCATCCAGGTCTCCTACACCGGCGCTACGACCGGGCGCATCTACACCCGCGAATCCGGCCTGCAGTCGCTCCCGCGCTACTACAAGGCGCAGCTGCTCCCGGGCACCAACTATGACTTAAAGTCCGCCCACGACATGATTTTGCGCTATCTCTTCGACCGATACGGCGTCCCGTGCCCGACCTGGCCCAACAAAGACGACATCGACCTGCCTAATCGCTTGGTGAAGCCCATCAGCCACGCCATCAAACAGGTCGGGGCGTACCAGATCCCGAATCATCCCAAGCACTGCTATGCTATGAAGCAGCAGGGCTGTGACGTCGCCCGGGAGATCGTGGCCTACTGCAATGCCACCGGCACCTTGGTTGAACCCGTGCTGGACACGCTGCACGCCGCCTTCGACAACGTAGAGCATGCCATCGCAGAACTGGAGTCCCGTATCGAGGGCCACGTGGGCGAACACCCGCTGGATATGCCGCTACAGGAGGGCAAAGGCAAGGTCGCCTGGCTGCTCCAGGGCTACGAAGCCGCCATAGTGCTCCCCATCTGCGAGGTGCTCGGAAGCGCGCTCGTGCTAGCTGACCACGACGGGTTTATCGTTGATAATACAACCGCCGATGCTAATACAGAAGCGATCAGTAAGATCACCGACGAGGTGGTCCCAAAGGACCTGAAGCCTTTCGTAGAACTGCGCCAGAAGCCCCTTTACAGCCGAGAAGACGAGGACAAGGTTCGTCGCCTCACCGGGAAGAAGCACGCAGAGACCGCCCGGGCAGAGCCTCCGCAGGCGGAACCGTCACAAGAAGAATCATCTCAGACAAACGAGGAACGCATCCCCGATGATCTCTATTTCAGGCTTCATAACCTGTACGACCGGTCCGTGCGCTACCTTCCTGGTACAGACATATCCAGTCGGCTGCAGCGCAAAATTGATGCATGCAAGCGCCAGCTCAGTCCAGATCAACTGAAGATGATACAGCGCGAGCGGGCTCAGGTCAAAGGGTCAGGCCTACCGAAGCCCGCCTCGGAGAAGACCGCTTCGAAGGAGCGTACGCAGGGCGAACAGACTCCCAGTTTACGCGATGAACCCGTACGTGACGGATCCTTGCGCAACATAGCAGAGTGGGTGGCCCGCCAGGACACCCACCGCGAGATGCTGCTCGGCGACGACACTCGGGTAGACAAGATTGCTGATGCCCACGATGCCGCTCGCTATGCGACCTGCGAAACCGAGGCAACCGTGACAGACTGGGTCGAGCTCATCTTCGTAATCGCGGAGATGGTAGCCATGGACAGCCCCTCAACGGGATCCCGCCAGTCAGAGAGTCGCCGAACCTTCCGGGTCCACCAGATCCGACGGCGGTTGTCAAAGGATAATGCCTACCACACGCTGGGAATCACGACGGCTGGCCACGAGGGCTACGTGCACTGCCATGGGCACTACGTCAAGACATGGGAAACTGACGGCGCTGCACAGTTACTCAGGTGGGCGAGACAGCGCAGGTTCGAGGCGTCTTCATAACGCGCTCTCGTGCAGAGAGTAGAGAGTGCAGAGATTGAGCCGTCGTGAGGGATAGCGCTCCGTAGTTAGATGCTACGGTTGTGCGTAGCGCTTCCACGTTGCGAATGGGGCGTGAACCTTGGAGACGGGTAATGCGTGCATTATCCCACGATGTAAAAATGCTTGTACATGCGGCAGATGACCGTAGCACGAGTGGCCGTGTGAAGTCGGGCTGGCCGATATGACCCGGAAGTGGGAGTGATTCCGAAGTTAGCGCTCCCTTCCTTGTGGCCCCCGCCCTCGAATACGACGCAGAACACCAGGCACTTGGAATACCACTGATTTAGATATGATGTTAGGCATCATGACCAACGTGCCCTAAATACAGAAAACCCCGACCTGCGGTAAGCAGGTCGAGGCCCCTGAAGATCTTTTTTACCTACAGCTACCGTGGATTGCTTTGGACGGCGAGAGACGGTAGCGAGGCAAACCAGCCATGCGACAGACGTATCGTGGTACATCTGCCCCACAGCAACGGGCGGAGGAAAACCTCCAGCATCCGTGCACATGCAACCGCCGAGGCGGCCGTTTGTGCATGTGCTCATATCATAGCACGGGCTCACGGTTCCCAAATGGGTTCGTCCGGGCCCCATGGGTGCCTACATGCCCCCTCCCATCGGCCCCACAACCCACCACATCGGCAGGGGCTAACACATATGAAGGTTCCCCGGACACGCATGCCGCCCCCTTAGAAACGGATAGCGGGGCGTTGCAGGGCGACGATCCCCCCCGTTCAGCATCGGGCGATGGCACGCCTCCAAACCACCGTAACCCAGCCCGGGAGAGCGGTAGCCCAGGTAACATGGGCAGCCCCGATGTCATCGGGGCTGAAATCATCGACGCCGAGCGCAGCTACCGCCGGGGCCCGGTCTACGGCAGCGCCGTGCCGACGGCGGTGCTGCGCGCCACCGGCTTTGTGACCCACATGGACACGCTCCGCCTGGAAACCCCTGCCCTGGGCCGCATGGCGTACCTCCAGGCGGTGGCCGACCAGCACCACGAACTGAACCGCCAGCTAAGCTCCCAACGCTCCCTCCTTACAGAGGATACGCTCCTCACGAGTGATCTCTTCACGGGGGACGGAGCTCCCCCCTCCAATGAACTCTCGTCAACAGCGCCAACGGGGGAACCAACGGTTAATTCAGCCTACCAGTACACGAATATCTACAGCGGGCGCGAGCACATCGTCCGGCGTGAGGCGGGCTCAGTTGTCAAATCCATTCAGGGCATTGCCGAAGACCTGTACCGGCGCATCCACAAGCGTCTCCCGCCCGCGCAGGACCCGTTGGAGAATCCGGGGTTTCGATCCTTCTACGACCGCGTCCGCCGCGCCATGCAACGAGCTGCCCGTACAGATCGGGCCGAGGACACTTCAGATCCATCGTTAACCGCCTCTGAGGGTACGGTTAGGGACATACCAAGCCCCACCCGTTCGGCGCATATCAGGCCATCTGAGGAGCCTGATGACCGAATTGGACGCCCTAAGGATCACCCCTCGCCGTTGGTATGCCACCTCGGGCCGGCGGTGCCCTCCCCCAACAAACTCGTCCGCGATCGCAACGGGCAGCGCTGGCGAGTCAGCCGGGCGCTGCGGGCTGTTCCTCCTGCAAAAGTCGCCCAAACCACCCGGGCGGTACGCGCCTCCGGCCCCGCCCCAACCATTCCGTGGCACCGGCCCTACCTGGACCCGATGCAGGTGGCGGAGGCCCTCTATGCCCACCGTGAGACTCTGCACGAGCGGTTTACCCACGGCTGGAAAGCCACCATCCAAAAGGGCCAGTGGACCCGGCACCAGCCCCGCCACGCTCGGCGCTCGGAAACGTCCATTGCAACCCAGGGCAGCGACCGCCCCTCGTTTATCTCGGTTGGGCGGTGGCGCGAAGACGAGATCGATCGTCGCCACCCCGATAGCGCCGTCACCGTCCCCTGGATCATCGCTGACATTGATGGGACCAGCCCTGCCACGTCGATCAAGCACGCCAAAACGCTCTGCCGCCTGTTAATCAAATGCGGGCTGGACCCTTCTCACCTTGTCGTTAGCTACACCGGCAGGCGCGGGTGTCACGTCCGCATTCCCCACGGCGCCGTCGGCTGCCCCATCTATCAAGACGTGGACGCCGCATCGACGCTTCTCAGTCAGTTCTTTGACGAGCTCTGCACGGACCATCCGGGACTTCGGGCTGCCATTGATGACGCCGCTTGCCGCCCCACCCAGATGATTCGCATGATCGGCAGCGACCGAAACCACGGCGGGCGGTGCGTTGCCATCACCGGAGACACCTTTCTGGAACTACACCCCCTCGTGCTGCTCGGACACAGCGACAACAAGGGCTACAACGGATTCAGTCTCCCGAGGCCCGAGGAAGCCCCATACACCCCGGGGCTCAAGTATCTGTTATTGCCAGAAAACCTGACTACAGAAAATCACAGCCTCCACCACCGGGTCATTCGGCTTCTACAGAGGTCAACATCTCCCCACAAGCTCCAACTACGCAGAAGCGCCGACGCGCAAAAAAAAGAGCGCACGGGCTCAGCTATACATGTTAACAACTACTGTTGGAAACCCCACTTTTCACGGCCGCCGCCGGCGCCGATTATGCAGCCCAATCAGCCGGGCAATGGCCACTTAGGGGTCATTGCCCGGCTGATGGATCCGGTTCAGGAGGGCCAGGCGTGGGGCGAGGCCGTAGGACGGCCCTACGTAGGCCGTAACAAGGCGTGCTTCATTATGGGGCTCTATGCCTACACCTACCCCGAAGCCGCCCTGCGGCGCGTACAGACGCTCCTGACGGGGCGTGATGGGGAGACTATGCCCGAAGGCGACGGTGCAGCACCCACCGGGCGCCGAACCGGTCGCTGGATGCAGCAGATTGCCGCCGCGCCTGGTGTCTCTGGCGACGTGCCCGTGAAGGCGATCGTCCACGCGTGGAACCGGCTGGTCTGCCGCCCGGCGCTGCCCGAGCGGGAGGTTGAGACCACGCTGCGGAGTGCGCGGTCGTACCCCCAAAACCAGTAAGTGCTTCCCGTACAACATAATGCAGCACCCGCATACGTAGCTGCAAATCCTGTTCTGCAGTTTATGGATTCCCATATCTGATGGCGTATAGGCCACACTTGACATTTCCACAGCTGCTTGTTTTCATGGTTCATGAATCAGTAACACAGGACAAAGAATCCTTAAACATGACCCCTGAATCATGAAAACATACGCATTACTCAATCAGAAAGGAGGCACCGGGAAAACGACATCGGTAGTATCCCTCGGCGCAGTGTGGGCGAAACAGGGACGATCGGTTTTAGCAGTTGATCTCGACCCTCAGGCCAGCCTTTCGCGATGGCTGTCGCGTCCTGCACGATTATGTGCCGACTATATGCGCGGCGAAGTTGACGTGACGGAAGCCGCTGTAGCTACGGATGTAGACAACTTCGATCTGGTCCCTTCAGATCGTTCATTGGCTTCGCTTGAGGAGTTTCGTCCTGGCCACCTGGTTAAGCGTTTGGAAACCCTGTTGGCCGCTGCCGAGGCTCATTATGATATTACCCTGATCGATCCACCGCCCTCGACAGGGGGACTTGTCATGACTTCTATACTCGGCACGGATGGTATCATCGCTCCTGTCCAAGCAGCAAAAGGTGCACTTGATGGGCTTACCGATACGATGCAGCTCATTCGTCGCGTTGGGGGTAACTTTCTGGGGGCCTTCGCCTGTCTTGTTGATGTCCGGACAGTTAATGATCGTCAGGTGCCGGATCTTCTTCTCGAACAGCTCGGGGCCGTCGAAGAAGGAGGGGGAGCTTATCGTAGCTTTATTCGCCAAACGGTTCAAGTAAAAGAAGCCGAGGCTGCCAGCGAACCTCCTCCATTCTATGCCCCCTCTGCCACTGCTACAAAAGACTACGAGTCTCTCGCCAAAGAAATCATTCCTGAAGAGGTGCCCGCATGAGTCGCAATAAACCTAAATTGAGTCTTGGCAATCCAGACGACGGGACAACTGAAGAAAACCCCTACGACTCCGAACAGATCGAGCGCGCCAGTGAGCGCTCACGTGTCCCGTTCTCGACCACACTGGATGCCGGACTCTACGAGAAACTGAAAGCTGCTCACTTTTTCGATAAGCTGCGTATCGCGGACATCGTCAATGAAGCTGTCCGAGAGAAGGTGCGTGAGCTCGAAGAGCGACGTGGAGAGCCCTACACTATTCCTGACCCGCTACGCATTGATGACGAATCGTGATCCATTGATCATGATTAATGGATCATACATCATTGACCATGGGTCATTATTCATGGTCCATTAGGGATTTAAGACGTCTTAGGCGAATCTCGTTCAATATGGAACGAGTGATCATATCACGGATTGTACATTATGTACATAGCGTACACAACCTATGAGAAAGGTATTTCTTGAACGTCGAGCGGAAAAGGAGTTGAAGAAGCTTGATCCCTCCGTTCGCACTCGTGTACTTGATGCGATAGATGACCTCCAAAACAACCCGTTCCCCCCTGGAAGCCGGAAGCTGAGCGGCAATCCCGTCGACGACTCAGACAATGCGTTCTGGAGAATTCGGGTTGGGGACTACCGAGTCATATACACAACAGAAGAGGACCACCTCGTCGTCGTGGTTGTGCGCGTCCGCCACCGGAAGGATGCGTACCGGTAGACGGCTTTCTTTTAGTTCAGAACATCAGCCAACCAAATAAACAATCTCTCTACTATGTCCACTACACAGAAGCGCACGACAACACAAGCACGCCGTGAGTTTGCAGACATCGTAGCCGCCGCTCACTACGGCGCTGAGCGTACTACAATCACACGCAACGGCAAGCCCATGGCAGCCGTCGTTCCATTGGAGGACTTGGAGGCCATGGAGGCCCTCGAAGACATGATGGACCTCAAGGTAGCCAAGCAGCGCCTCAAGAGTTTTCGCAAACAGGGTGGCAAAACGCTTGAAGCATTTCGGCAAGAGCTCAACGAGGAGCAGTCCGAAGAAGATTAGCGCGCTGCTCATCGATGTTAGGCGCTTACTTGCAATGTGAATCAGACGGCCGCACCTCCCTCACGTCCGTTCCTTGTCTATCCGGTTCTTGCCTCAACCAGGAGGATGTGCAGACGACATAACCCCCCCTGGCTTCTAAACCATCCGGCCCGCCTTTCGTGTGGTGGA
>CAZZCI010000107.1:0-8024 GCA_964653015.1 uncultured Rhodothermales bacterium | reverse complement strand
GCAGGCGTCACGTTGTTGTCGTAATTACGGAAGCAGCACGAGCAACGCGTCCACGATGGTCGATATTTGACACACCGCTTTTGTCATGGGCCACGCCCTTTACACAGCTAACGCGACTTGATTCCGGCACCATAACCCTACGGATCCGTTACAATACGTTGTCAACCGATTCGACCGGTCTTGCTTCACATTCCCCTACGCCCTTTATGCCTACCGATGCCGTTGATACCACGCAAGCCCCTCCGACACTAGGCAATCAGTATACCGATGATCGGGTGCTCGTCAGCTACCTGAAGCGGGTACTGCCCGATGACATACGGAATGCGCTCACGGACGATCTGGACACGCTGGGCGCGCAGGCAGGTGGACCGCTGTATGCACTTCAGCAGAGCGATTTGGGGAGCGAGCCCACGTTCACGGCCTGGGGCCCCTGGGGCGACCGCATCGACGATATCGAAGTGACCGACGTATGGAAACAAGCGGCTCCGCTGGCGGCTGAGTACGGACTCGTAGCTCATCCGTACGAGGAAGAGCACGGTCCGCACAGTCGTACCGCCCAGTTTGCGCTGGCGCACCTGTTCATCCCGTCAACGGATATGTATGGATGTCCGCTGGCCATGACGGATGGCGCGGCCCGCACGCTCATCGAATCGGGCAACCAGGCGCTCATTGATGAGGCCGTGCCGCACCTCACCAGCCGCGACCCCGACACGGCCTGGACCAGCGGCCAATGGATGACGGAGCTGGCAGGCGGCTCCGACGTGGGGCGCTCCAACACGACCGCTCGCCAAGATGACGAGGGCACCTGGCGGCTCCACGGACGCAAGTGGTTTACCAGTGCCATCACCGCTAACATGGCGCTTGCGCTGGCACGCCCCGAAGGCAATCCCAAAGGCGGAAAGGGGCTAGCACTGTTCTACGTGCCCATCCGCACCGAGGAAGGCGATCTGAAGCCGGGGCTGCGTGTGCTGCGTCTGAAAGATAAGCTGGGCACCCGTAAGCTGCCCACCGCAGAGCTTCACCTGGACGGTGCCCGTGCCATTCTCGTGACCGACGAACTCATGCATGGTACGCGTCACATTGCGCCCATGCTCAACATCACGCGTACGTGGAACGCGGTAACGGCCGTCAGCTTTATGCGGCGCGCGGTGGCACTGGCGCGCGATTATGCCACGAAGCGCGACGCCTTCGGCAAGCCCATCATTGAGCAGCCGCTGCATCAAGACACCCTGGCTTCCATGCAAAGCCGGTACGAGGGTGCGTTTCACCTGACGTTTCGGGTGGCCGAGTTGCTGGGGCGCGTGGAAACCGACACCGCCTCTGCCGAAGAAAAAGCACTCGTGCGCATCCTCACTCCCATTGCCAAGCTGTTTACCGCCAAGCAGTGTGTAGCTGTAACGAGCGAAGCCATGGAAGCCTTTGGGGGCGCCGGATACGTAGAGGATACGGGCATTCCACAGCTGCACCGCGATGCCCAGGTGCTGCCCATCTGGGAAGGGACTACCAACGTGCTGGCGCTCGATGTGCTGCGCGCTATGGAGCGTGTGGGTGGTTTGAGCAGCCTCTTCCGCGAGTTCAAACGCTGCATGGAGGGCCTTTCGGCGCCGCAACTAATCAAGCCTATGAAGGCGGCAGCCGAGGCGTTGAAGCATGCCCAAGAGTGGGTGACGACCACGCATCAGGAGGGCGACGACGATGCGCTGCAAGCAGGAGCGCGTCGGTTTGCATTCACCATAGGACATGCCATGGAGGTCGCCCTTACGGTAAACCATGCCCAGTGGGCGCTGAAGCACGAAAACGACGGGCGTCCTGCCGAAGCGGCTCTCCGCCTTGCCCAGCGCGGTATTGACCACATGCACCCATTCGATACTCACGGCGGCCATGTGCTGGCCCATGACTTTAATTGCCCCACGCTGTTTCAGTGCCATACAGGCACCGACGACGAAGACCCCGCCACAGCGGATACGCTGGAGCTGTCGCAAGACATGATCAACGAAGCAGCACAAGCGTAACGATGTTATCAGCCGAGGATTATGGCATATCGCTGGGGAATCTTATAGCGTAGCTGGCGGGTTCGAAGCCTAGTACTCGCTTATCTCCGTTGTTGCTTGTGTGCGTTATGTCTACCTCTAAAGAGGCCCTTCCCGTGTGGCGTCGTCCCATATCGTGGCTGGCCTTTGTCGGCCTTCTGGTGCTTGTAGGGCTGCTCGTATTTCCACAGGTAGGGTCGTCCGAAGAAGCCGCCGAAGATGAAGAGGCTGCTGAGCCATCGGCATTGTCGGTTGACGCAGTGGTGGTTAACGGATCCGCTATTGCCGACCGCGTGCGTACTACCGGTACCCTGCGTGCGATGGAGTCCGTCGAGTTGACTGTGGAAACACCGGGACGTATCACCACGCTCGCCCTGCGCGAAGGCAACCACGTAGAAGCAGGCGAGCTGCTGCTGAGCGTTAATAACGACGAGTTGCAGGCTGAAAAGCGTAGGTTGACAGCGCAGCTTACGCTAGCAGAGGCAAATGAGACGCGTACCGCCCGCCTGCTTGATGAGGGCGGTGTAAGTCAGGAAACATACGACCAGGCGCAGAACGAAGTGGAGGTGCTTCGCGCCGATCTCGATCAGGTCGAGGCACGCATTGCAAAAACACAGGTTCAGGCTCCGTTTAGTGGACGTTTGGGCCTTCGTTATGTGAGCGAGGGCAGCTACATCACGCCCGACACCCGTATTGCGACGCTGCAGCGGCTCGACCCCATCAATATCGACTTTTCGGTTCCCGAGCGGTACGCCGGACTGGTAGAAACAGGCCAGCAAATCGTCTTCTCGGTCCGCAATAGCGACACCGATTACGAGGCCGAGGTGGTCGCTATTGAGCCCCGCGTGACCGACGAAACACGGGCCCTTCGCGTGCGAGCGCGAGCCAGCAATAGCGATCAGCGCTTGCAGCCCGGTTCGTTTGCCGATGTATCGCTTCAGTTGGGCGAATTAGAGGATCAGATTGTGGTCCCGAACTTTGCGGTGGTGCCTGACCTGGGCGTGAACCGCGTGTTTTTGTACAAGGAGGGGCGCGCCCAGCCGCAGGAGGTGTCTACAGGCATTCGGACCCCGCGCGAAATCCAAATTACCGATGGACTGGCCCCCGGCGACACGGTCATCACATCGGGCATTCAGCAGCTTCGCCCCGGACTTGACGTGCGTGTTGACCTGGTGCAAGAGGTCGAAGAAGCCCTCGACGACATGGCCGACGACATTCCAGACGAAACAGCCCCTGCTGACAACGGCATGGACGGCAATGGGGGCGGCCCCGATCAAGGGAGCCCCTCCGCTGCCGAGTAACGCGTACCCTGTCGCTGTGTCGTCTCCCCTTCTGCATCCGCCTGCTAACTCATGGCTCTCTACTCCCTAAGCATCCGGCGTCCTGTTCTGGCTACGGTAATGGCGACGATGATCGTCATTTTCGGGGCCATCGCGTTCTTCTTTCTTGGCGTGCGCGAATACCCATCGGTCGATCCGCCTGTGATCAGTGTATCCACGAACTACACCGGCGCCAATGCCGATGTGATCGATGCACAGATCACCGAGCCGCTTGAGGAGCAAATCAACGGCATCGAAGGCATTCGTACGCTCACTTCCGTAAGCCGCGAGGGCCGTTCTACAGTCACTGTAGAGTTTGACATTGGGTCGGATCTAGAGCGCGCGGCCAACGATGTGCGCGACCGGGTGTCGCGGGCGCAAGGCCAGTTACCGCCCGATGTGGATCCCCCCTCGGTGTCGAAGTCCGATGCCGATGCGCAGCCCATTGTGTTTCTCAACATCAGCAGCGAGCATCGCAATCTGCTGGAGCTTACCGAACTGGCCGACAACCGCTTCAAAGAGCGGCTGCAAACCATTGACGGCGTGAGCCGCGTAGACATCTGGGGCTCGAAGGAGTATGCCATGCGCCTGTGGATCGACCCGCAGCAACTCGCTGCCTACCAGCTTACGCCCCAGGATGTGCGGGCGGCGCTACAACGGTCCAACGTAGAACTGCCTTCAGGGCGCATCGAAGGGCAAGACATTGAACTTACGGTGCGCACGCAAAGCCGCCTTGAAACCGAAGAGGAGTTCAACCGCCTCATCCTCAAGCAGTCGCCCGATGGCGAGATTGTGCGCCTCGAAGATGTGGGGCGGGCCGAGATTGGCGCCCAGAACGAGCGCACGCTGCTCCGCCGCGACGGCACCTCTATGGTCGGCGTCGTTCTGCGCCCGCTTCCCGGCGCCAACTACATTGACATTGTTGACGAGTTCTACGACCGCGTGGATGCGATTGAAGCCGATATGCCATCGGATGTGTCGCTGGGTATCGGGTTCGACACTACCACGCAAATCCGCCAGAGCATTGCCGAGGTGCAGCAGACCATTTTCATCGCACTGCTGCTGGTCATCCTCGTCATCTTCGGCTTCCTGCGCGACTGGCGATCTACGCTGATTCCGATACTGGTGGTGCCGGTGGCGCTCATCGGGTCGTTCTTTGTGATGTACCTGGCGGGCTTCTCCATCAACGTGCTTACCCTGCTGGCTATGGTGCTGGCCATCGGACTGGTGGTCGATGATGCCATTGTGGTGCTGGAGAATATCTATGCCAAACTGGAGGAGGGGCATGACTCGATTGATGCTGGCATCATTGGCACCCGCGAAATCTTCTTCGCCGTCGTGGCCACCTCCATCTCGCTGGTGGTTGTCTTCCTGCCCATTATCTTTCTGGGCGGGCTCACCGGGCAGCTGTTTCAGGAGTTTGCGCTCGTTATTGCGGGAGCTGTAGCCATCTCCTCGTTTGTGGCGCTTACGTTTACCCCCATGATCTCCACGCGGCTGCTCAAAAAACGTGAGGAGCAGCCCTGGTTTTACCGGAAAACCGAGCCGTTTTTCGAGAAGCTGAATGACTGGTATCGCGATTCGCTCCGGGCCTTCCTGGATAAGCGGTGGACGGCGTTCGGTGTGATTGCGGTGTGCCTGGTCATTATCGGTGGGCTGTATATCCTGCTGCCCGAGGAGCTGGCGCCGCTCGAAGATCGCAGCAACCTGCGCTTGTTCTCTACAGCCCGCGAAGGGGCCACGTACGAGTATATGGATGCGCACATGATGAGCCTCTATGAAACGGTGCAGGCCGAAGTGCCCGAAGTCGAAGCCGTGATTTCAGTCACCTCGCCCGGATTCGGGGCCGCCAGCTCTGTAAACAGCGGCTTCATGCGCGTGCAGTTGGTCGATCCCGACGAGCGCGACCGCAGTCAGTCTGAAATCGCCGACGCGCTCACGCAAAGGGTGAACCAGATGAGCAGCGCGCGCACGTTTGTCTCGCAAGAAGAAACCATTCAGGTGGGCGGCGGACAAGGGGGGCAGCCGGTTCAGTATGTGTTGCAAGCGCCCAACATGGACGCTATGGAAGAGGCCCTGCCAGCCTTTATGGACCGAGCGCGGCAGTCCGATGTCTTCTCGTTTGTGGATGTAGACTTGAAGTTCAATAAGCCGGAGCTTGACGTCACTATCGACCGGGAGCGTGCGGACAACATCGGGGTGTCGCCGCTTGATGTGGCCGAGACGCTACAGCTAGCGTTGAGCGATCAGCGCGTTGGCTTCTTCACCCGCGACGGACAGCAGCGCGAAGTTATCGCGCAAGTCGACCGCGAAAACCGCGATGAGCCGGCTGACCTGCTGGGATTGTACGTGCGCTCATCGAGTGGCGAGCCGGTGCTGCTGCAGAACATTGTGAACGTGGAAGAGCGCTCCAGTCCTCCCCAACTCTTCCGGTTCGATCGGTTCCGGTCGGCCACCGTCAGCGGGCAGCCGGCTCCAGGATACAGCATTGGCGACGGGCTGAACGAAATGGATGCCATTGCTGAAGAGGTCCTCGGTCCGTCGTTCTCCACCGCCTTGGATGGCCCATCGCGCGACTACCAAGACACGTCGAATCAGCTACTCTACGTGTTTGCGCTGGCGTTGCTGCTTATTTATCTGGTGCTGGCGGCACAGTTCGAGAGTTTCCGCGATCCGTTCACCATTTTGATTACCGTACCCCTGGCACTGACGGGCGCCCTGGCGTTCCTGTGGGTGTTCGGACAGTCGATCAACATCTTTAGCCAGATTGGTATTGTGATGCTTGTGGGGCTTGTCGCCAAGAACGGCATCCTCATCGTCGAGTTTGCAAAGCAACGCAAGGCCGCGGGCCTCTCCATTGATGACGCCATCACCGAAGCCGCCGCTGTGCGTTTCCGTCCGATTTTGATGACCGCCTTCTCAACCATCCTCGGCGTCATGCCCATTGCACTGGCCGTTGGAGCGGGCGCCGAGAGCCGCATTCCGATGGGCTTGGTTGTGATTGGTGGATTGATCGTAGGCACCTTTCTGTCGCTGTATGTGATCCCGGCGATGTACACCTACCTGACGACCGAAGAGGCCGGAGCCGTCATGGCGTCGCCTGCTATGGAGGGCACCGCAGGCAATGGCATGCCGGGCGATGGCAGTGGCCCCGGCACGGTGCCCGATGTGCCCGATCCGGCAGACGACACCGCGACCTCGTGACGAGAGGGCCCCATAACGCGCTATCGTCGTTTCCCTCTGCATCCCTTTTTCCTCATTCAACATTGCCATACTGTATGCCCCTCCGATGGTCTCTTGTTGTCATTGTGCTTCTGCTTTGCTCCGTGGGTCCGATGAATGCGTGGGCGCAGGCTCCGAATGAGGAGGTGCTTCCCCTCGAAGTAGCCATTGACGAAGCCTTGCGTAACAACCCCGAGGTGCGCATTGCGGACAACGAAGTAGCCATTGCTGAGCGTGAAGCCTCGCTAGGCGGCGCTGGTTTTCTGCCCGAACTTAGCCTGCAAGCGCGCTACAACGAAACCATCAGCAACACCAATCAGCAGTTTCGTGGGCAGGAGGCCGAGGACATCACCGGGGCACGAAGCACAAACGCTGGGGCTGATGCCGAACTGTCGTGGCGGGTGTTTGAGGGACTTGGGCGCTTCGCCACGCTCGATCGTCTGCGTGCCGAGCGCGATGCCGAACAACAGCGCGCCCGTTCTACGCGGCAGCAACTCGTTACCGACGTGGCGCTTGCCTACTACTCGGTGGTGCGTGAGCAGCGGCAGCGCATTGTGTTGGAAGAAGCGGTTGAGCTGTCTGATGAGCGGCTGCGGATTGCTGAAGTGCGTAACGAGGTTGGGCGGGCATCGGACCTGGAGGTGCGCCAGGCACGCGTAGACCGCAATGCCGACCAGGCCGAATTGCTGCGTCAGCGCGCCACCCTGCAAGCAGCCAAGTCCGATTTGAACCGTCTACTGGGCCGCCCCACCACCGACACCGACTTTGCCGTGGAAGAGGCCATTGAGGTTGACGACACGCTGACCCGCGATCAGTTGCGAGAGCGCGCCGAGCAGACCAACCCTGTGTTGCAGCAAGCGCAAGCCGCGCGTGATGCTGCTGAGCACGAGGCGCGTGCAGTACAGGCAACACGCTGGCCTACGCTCGATGCCCGCCTGGGGTACGGTGTAGACCGCGTTGAATCCGAAAGTGGATTTGTGGCGCAGAGCACCAGCTACGACGCCACATACGGACTGTCGCTTCAACTCCCGCTGTTTACTGGATTTGAGCGCCGCCGCCAGCGCCAGAATGCAGCGGTGCGGGTGCGCAACGCCGAGCTGGCCGTCGATGACGTGCAGACCGAGCTTACAACCACGCTGGCGAGCGCATATACCGAGTACGAAAATCGGCTTGAATTGGTTGAGTTGGAAACCGAGAACGTAGCATTGGCGCGCGAAAACGTCGAGGTGGCGCTGCAGCAGTTTGAGGTGGGCGATATTTCGTCGATTGAACTGCGTGAGGTGCAAGAGCAACTGGTACGCGCTGAAAGTCAACTGGTGCGTGCTCGGTTCGATGCCAAACAGGCCGAACTTACCCTGCAAGAGCTGAGCGGCGGTGTGCAGGCTGGAATGTGATCTTGCGCGGAGCGGCTCCGCTCACCATGACAGGTTTTTTTGGAGGGGGAGACACAGAG
>CAZZCI010000106.1:0-8030 GCA_964653015.1 uncultured Rhodothermales bacterium | reverse complement strand
ATATGTTATGCACCGGGTGGCTCCGCGCAATGATCAGAGTCACGGACGGACGTCCGGCGAGACAGGGCCTCTGTTAATTGCAATGGACCGTGGTAAGATCGTAGTCTGCTCCGGGTTGAAAGGTGTACCACACAATCATGGCTTCATCGGAAGAGCCGAACGGCATGCCGGCCTGGCGGTACTCATCCCATGCACTGCAGTAAATACGCATGCCCAGCGACCACGTGGTTTCAGAAAGAGGTTCTGGAGGGGAGGCCGGGCGAAACGGCATTACGAAGGGCTGCTCGTTGTTGGAACCAGCATTTGAGCCAGCGTTGTTGCTCGACGGTGAGCTATCCATAGTCGGGAAGGAGATCAGTCAAAGACACATACATAAAAGCGAATCGTACGTACTGCACAGGTCATTCCAGCATCCGTAACGGAATGACGCGGCTTGTTCTTGGTCCCAAAACCATACCACAAACGCATAAACCAGCCTACGCCCCTATGAAAGTTGATATTCTGGCCCTTGCGGCCCATCCAGACGATGTTGAGTTGTGTGCAGGAGGCATTATGTGTACGCTGGCAGGGCAAGGCTATACCACCGCAGTGGTAGATTTTACACAAGGAGAGTTGGGCTCGCGCGGAACGCCAGCCGGTCGCTTGGAAGAGGCCGAGGAAGCAGCAGCCATCATGGGGCTCTCGGATCGGCACAATCTGGGAATACCTGACGGCGACATTCGCAACACGCCCGACAACCGGAACGCACTCATTCGGCTGATTCGTTACCATCGCCCGAACATTGTGCTTATCAACGCGCCGGAGTGTCGCCATCCCGACCATTGTGATGCCGCCGAACTGGCCACCGATGCCCTTTACTACAGCGGGCTTCGCAAAATTGAAACCACGGGCCCGAATGGCTCCGAACAGGCGCCCTGGCGCCCTCATCATGTGCTGCACTACATGCAGGCGATTCCGTTTGAACCCACCTTTGTGGTGGATGTGTCGGACGTCTGGGAGCAACGCATTGAAGCGCTTCAGGCATTTGCCTCGCAGTTCTACAATCCGGAGTATGAGGTGAGCGACGATGAACCCGAAACCTTTGTATCCAACCCCACCTTTTTCAAGTGGGTAGAAGCCCGAGCGCGCACGTACGGATATCGGATTGGCGCGACGTATGGAGAGCCCTTGCTCTATCGTCATGGACCGGTAGGCGTACGCGATTTGCCCCAAGCCCTTTCGATGGAACGTCCATTTCGATAGCAGAGCCTGTGAATTGTTGGGATGGCGACACGGAAGAGCGCCATGCTGCGTGGATGATGCAACAATTAAGGGGATCGCATTTTTAGACAGGTTGCGCTCTTTTCGCACCTATTGACACCCACCGTGCACGTGTTCTATATTGCGGCTATACGCGTTGTTGGATGTGCACGGCTCGTATCCTACCGTATTTTGTTTACCGTATTAGCAGCATCTTATGGCGAGTACAAGCGACTTTCGAAACGGCCTAACGTTCATCTGGAAGGACGATCTGTGGCAAATTGTTGACTTTCTGCACGTAAAACCAGGCAAAGGGGGAGCGTTTGTGCGCACTACCCTCAAGAACGTGCGCGACGGGCGCGAGCTCGAAAACACGTTCCGTGCCGGAGCGAAAGTTGATGAGGTGCGCGTCGAAAAACGGGCTCACCAGTTCCTCTACGAGGACGACCTGGGCTTGCATTTCATGAATACCACCACCTACGAGCAATTTTCAATGCCTCCTGACCAGGTGGATGGCCGTGAGTATTTGAAAGAGGGCGCAGAAGTTGATATTCTGTTCCGCACCGATACCGAACAACCGTTGCGCACCGACCTGCCTCAAAAGATGGATCTGGAGGTCGTCGAGACTACGCCTGGCGTAAAAGGCAACACCGCTCAGGGTGGATCGAAACCCGCCACCCTCGAAAGCGGAGCCACGGTTGATGTACCACTATTCGTCAATGAAGGCGATGTGGTGCGGGTAAACACCCAGACCGGAGATTACGAAACCCGCGTTACCGACTAACGCGGTCCTCTATTAATTAATTGTGTGCGCCCATCGCTCGTATGCGGTGTCGTGCTCCCTTTTTTCTGCAGCGCGTTCACCGGCTTGTAACGGGCGTGTCCTTGCGCAGCGCTGTGCCGTTTGTTTCACCCAGCCCCCAAACGCATGAAACTGTCTAAGATTCAAGAGTTGCTTCAGATGGTCGCCGAAAGCGGTCTCGCTGAGGTTGAAGTGGAAGACGACGACTTTAAAATCACCATCCGGCAGAACGCGCCAACGGTGATGATGCAACCGTCGCAGCCCAGCTATACGCCTCCTCCCGCCTATCCGCCGTATGGAGGCGCCCCTCAGCATGCTGCCCCGCAACCGCCTGCCCCCCAACAAGCGGCTCAGCAACCGCACGCAGCGCCTTCTCAACCACAAGCTCCAGCGGCGTCTGGCTCGGCAAGCGCTTCCACGCAAGCACCACCCGCCACAGATGATAGCGCAGAGGACGCCGACGATGGCGAACTTGGCGCCAATGAGGTGCTCGTGAAGGCCCCAATTGTTGGCACCTTCTACCGCGCGCCCTCGCCCGACTCCGATCCATTCGTTGAAGAGGGCGATGCTGTCAGCGATGGCGATGTGCTCTGCATCATCGAAGCAATGAAGCTGATGAACGAAATAGAATGCGAGACCCCCGGCACCATCAAAGAGATTCTGGTGGAAGACGCCGAGCCGGTGGAGTTTGACCAGCCGCTCTTCATTGTGGACCAGAGCTAACCCTGAGCGGGCGCGTTATTGTAGCCCGCCTGTGTTCCTTATCGTCGCCTGTTCACTGACTGCCGCCTGTTTGTTTTGAAGAAAGTACTGATCGCTAATCGCGGAGAAATTGCCCTCCGCATCATTCGTACGTGTCACGAAATGGGGCTCCAAACCGTGGCGGTCTACTCCACCGCCGATGCCGAATCGCTGCACGTTCGATTCGCCGACGAAGCGGTGTGCATTGGGCCGCCGCCCTCCAACGAGAGTTACCTGCGCCCCGATCGCATCATTGCAGCTGCCGAAGTAACCGGGGCCGACGCCATTCATCCCGGTTACGGATTCCTGTCAGAGAACGCCGAGTTCAGCCAGATCTGCAAAGACAACCAGATCACCTTCATCGGGCCCAAAGCAGAAACCATTCGGGTGATGGGGGAGAAGAGCCTGGCTAAGGAAACGATGGCCGATGCCGGGGTACCCGTAGTGCCCGGCTCCGATGGCATTGTGGCCTCGCTCGAAGATGGAAAGCGCATTGCCGACGAGATCGGCTATCCCGTGATGGTAAAGGCCAGTGCGGGAGGCGGCGGACGCGGCATGCGCATGGTACACGAACCCGAGGACTTTGCTCGCCTCTATGAAGGCGCACGTTCCGAAGCCGATGCAGCGTTTGGCAACCCCGATATTTATATCGAAAAGGTGGTGCAGCAACCACGCCACGTGGAAATCCAGCTGCTGGGCGATGGCAAAGGCAACGTGATGCACTACGGCGAACGGGAGTGCTCCATTCAACGCCGCCACCAAAAACTTGTCGAGGAGGCGCCGTCTCCGATTGTAGACGAAGACCTGCGTGCCCGCATGGGCGAGGCTGCCATTCGAGGCGCAGCTTCCGTAAACTATGAGGGAGCCGGCACCATCGAGTTTCTGGTGGATGCCGAGCAAAACTTCTACTTCATGGAAATGAACACGCGCATTCAGGTCGAGCATCCCGTTACCGAAGAGGTAACGAACTGCGATCTGATCGAGCACCAGATTCGCGTGGCCATGGGAGAAACCGTAGAGCACGAAGCCCAGGCGTTGCAGGGCCACTCCATTGAGTGCCGTATCAATGCCGAAAACGCGGCACGCAACTTCAGCCCGTCGCCAGGAAAAGTGACAGCATTCCACCAGCCCGGTGGCCTTGGCGTGCGCGTAGACACCCATGCCTACACCGGATACCTCATCCCCCCCACCTACGACTCCATGATCGCCAAGCTGATCGTGCATGCCGACACGCGCGAGCGGGCGATCAAAAAGATGAAGCGGGCCCTCGATGAGTTTGTTATTGAAGGCGTGCACACAACCATTCCCTTCCATCAGCAGCTGATGGAAAATGAACAGTTCAAAGCGGGTACGTTCGACACACGCTTCATGGACTCGTTTGAATTCGATGAGAACGCCACCTAACCCAACGTGAGGGTTTTCCAAAAACGGCGGGCCTCCCGTCTTCAGTTTTTTCTGTCTCACCCCCCTGACTTTATGAGCTACCCGAATGACCTCTACTACACCCAAGATCATGAATGGCTGCGCCTCAACGACGATGGCACCGCCGAAGTAGGCATCACTGACTTTGCACAGGGCGAACTTGGCGACATCGTGTTTGTGGAGCTGGAGCCCGAGGGCACCACACTCGATGCCGGCGATATTTACGGCACCGTGGAGGCTGTAAAAACGGTGTCTGAACTGTTCATGCCCGTGTCGGGTACGATTGTAGAGGTTAACACCAGCCTCGAAAGCACCCCCGAGCACGTCAACGACGATCCGTACGGCGACGGCTGGATGGTTGTTATTGAACTGGAAGATGAGTCGGAGTTGGAAGATCTGCTCGACTCAGATTCGTATGCCGACATCGCATAACCCTAACGCAAGCCCCACTCGTGTCTTCGTGGGCACCTATTTTTCTCACATGCCTTTCCGTGCCGCATGACCGACGAGCACATTCTCATCGTTGACTTCGGATCGCAGTACACCCAACTCATTGCGCGGCGCATCCGCGAGGCGGGCGTATACTCCGAAATCCACCCCTGCACACGCCCGACCGAAGAACTCGCCGCGCTTCGTCCGGATGGCATTATTCTTTCCGGAGGACCGTGCTCGGTCTATGATGATCATGCGCCGCAACTCGACCCGAATTTACTAAAGCTAACCGGCAAAGACGGCGCTCCGGTGCCGGTGCTTGGCATCTGCTACGGACTGCAGTCGATGGCGCAAAACGCAGGAGGAACGGTCGAGCAAGCCGACCGCCGCGAGTTTGGACGCGCAACGCTGCGTATCCCCGATACCAACGAACCGCTCTTCAATGGCATTCCCGATGGCGCCACCGTCTGGATGAGCCATAGCGATCACCTGGCGGAGCTACCCGACACATACACGGTGCTTGCCCGCACGCAAAACGCTCCCATTGCTGCGGTACGGCATAACGACCATCCGCACTACGGCGTACAGTTTCATCCGGAGGTAGTACATACCAATTATGGAAGCCGCCTGCTTGAAAACTTTGCATTGCGCATCTGCGGCTGCGAAGGCACATGGTCGCCTGCCTCGTTTGTGGAGACGCAGGTGGCCAAAATCCGCGAGCGCGTCGGGGCGCAGCACGTCATCCTTGGCCTGTCGGGCGGCGTAGACTCGTCGGTGGCCGCAGCGCTTTTGCACAAAGCGTTAGGCGATCAGCTCCACTGCATCTTTGTGAACAACGGCCTGCTGCGAAAAGGCGAATGGACGCAGGTGCAGGATACGTTCCGCGGGCACTTTAGTATGGATCTGCGGGCAGTCGACGCCACCCCGCGTTTCCTGGATACGCTAGAAGGCGTAACTGACCCCGAGGAAAAACGTACGCGTATCGGGAATACGTTTATTGACGTGTTCGAGCAAGAAACAAAAGCGCTCACCGATGACTTGGGCGAGCGCCCCGCATTCTTGGCACAGGGCACCCTCTATCCCGATGTCATTGAAAGCGTGTCGTTTAAAGGACCCTCGGTAACCATCAAAACGCACCACAACGTAGGCGGACTGCCCGACCGGCTTGGCTTTGAGTTGCTGGAACCCTTCCGCGAGCTGTTTAAAGATGAGGTGCGCGAGATCGGTGAACTCTTAGGTGTGCCTCCGGCCATTGTGCACCGGCATCCCTTCCCGGGACCGGGACTGGCCATTCGTATCCTTGGCGAGGTTACCCCCGAGCGCCTGGCCATTGTACGCGAAGCCGATGCCATCTTTATCGAAGAGCTGCGTGCTCATGATTTGTATGATGAGGTGTGGCAAGCATTAGTTGCCCTCTTACCCGTGCAAACCGTGGGCGTGATGGGTGACGAGCGCACCTATGAACATGTATGTGCCCTTCGAGCCGTTACTAGTGTGGATGGCATGACCGCCGACTGGGCGCACTTGCCGCATGACATGCTGGGCCGCACAGCCAACCGGATCGTAAACGAAGTGCGCGGCATCAACCGGGCCACCTACGATATTACGTCGAAGCCGCCGGGTACGATTGAGTGGGAGTAACTCGTATATTATGGGGCGCGCACGTTGCGGCTTTTTGTTTTACCACGATTCTCTATGATCTCTATGTGGCGCTGCATCCTGATTGTTCTTGTGCTTAGCCTTGGTGCCATGCCCGCTGTGCATGCGCAAACCGATAATGGCATTCCGGAAAACGAGGATGCTGAGCTGCTCTTTGAAGAGGGCGTGGCTGCATTTGAAGCGGGCAACTACACTGAAGCCTATGATCGTTTCCGGGCAACGGTTGAGTATCCGCTGCACCGCAAAACAACGGCGGCCTTACTGATGGGCGGACGCGCTCTGTTTCGAGCCGGGCGCTATGCAGATGCCGTCAGTATTCTTGAAACCCTGCTCGACCGCTACCCCGACACAAGTTATCGGTCGGATGCAACACGGCTCATCAATCTGGCCGAAGATGCACAGCGCGAAGGGCATGCCGCTCCAGATACACTGCGCATTGGCATGATGCTCTCGCTTGAGGATGACGATGCTCCCCTCTCCCAGGCCTTCTTTAACGGCGTACGTCTAGCCGTAGACACACACAACGGAGTAGAGCGCCGGTACGTCGTGCCCTCCGCGTTTCGCAACCGCGACTTTTCAGTTCATGAAACCGCCGACCTCTTAGGCAGCGACCGGGCCGATTCCGAAGGGGCTACGACACTCACCACAGAGCGCGACACGATGGTCATCGACTCGCTTGAAGTGGTGACAGAACAAACTGGCCCCGCCCCCGACCGAGTGGCCAAGATGTACGTGCGCCACCTGGCTACCGAAGACGACCCCAGCGAACGATCGATTACAGCCGCGGTGGACTCACTGGTGCGCCATGACCGCGTCGATGTAATCATTGGACCGTTCTACAGCGATCAGGCGGAAATAGCCGGTGCCGCTGCCGACGATTCGGATGTGGTGCTCATCGCTCCCATGGCGACCGAAGAAAGCGTCTCTGCCGGGCGCGAGTACGTGTTTCAAGCCAACCCGTCGATTGAAATGCGTGGACGTGTTATGGCACGCTACGCAGCTGAGGGCCTGATGGTGCGCTCTAGCGGTATCGTCTATGAGCAGGGCAACACCTTAAGCCGTCGCATGGCCGATGGCTTTCGGGAAGAGGCCCGGTCCATCGGAATTGACGTGCCGTACACCGTGGAGGTGGAAAGCCCACGCCTATGGTCGCGTCTATCCAATGTCATGGAATCGGATACCACCATTACCGACGAAATGCGGGCTGCCACACAGGCGATGTACATTCCGTTTTCAGGGCGCAACGCTCGCGGACGTATCCAAGAGGCACTTACTGGCATGGAGCGTACCCAGATGGGCGTACGCGTACTTGGTAACTCCGAATGGCATAACCTGAACATTGCCCGAGAAGCAAGTCGCTTTAGCACTACGTACACCAACGACTTTTACGTAGACACCGAGCGCGAGGACGTGCAAGCGTTCATTCAACACTATGAGATTTTAACGGGAGAGGCGCCTGATGCCGATTCGCCTACAGCAAAGCGGTTAGCCTACACCGGCCACGATGTAGCAGGATATGTGCTGAATACAGACGCCGATGCTCTGCGACTACGCCCACACGTGCTGCGCAATGCCGGACGATACGATGGACTAGGCATCCGTATTGACTTCAGCAATGGCAATATCAATCAGGGCATGTTTATCCATCGCTATCGCAACAACCAACTCGAACTGGTCCGGTAAGGAAATCGCAGGTTGGTGTTGTTCGGCCCCGTTGGCGACACGTCCTCGACAC
>CAZZCI010000105.1:0-8101 GCA_964653015.1 uncultured Rhodothermales bacterium | reverse complement strand
AGACAGCCTTCACGACCCCAGTCGAAAAGCATTGGTGAGGCGGTTGATCAAACTATGCTTTATTGCTTGTTTTTGCAAAGTAGCAAATCATATACTCACAGTCAACAATAAAGAGGTTTTACAGTGCGCCCGAAACGAAGTATATGGTATACTGTTTTTAATTTATTTATTCACTCATCTCCCTTATTGAGTATACGCTTTTGGCGCATCGTGCCCTCTATACCTGGATGGTGCCTCCTACACTTGCTGTTGAACACCTCTTCTAAATCATCCCTTTCTTTACCGCGTTGTCAAAACCAATATGCGGAGACTGGAAAATACTCTGGCATAAACAATCTGTGGTCGCGCCCGAAACCTACGAGGGTCGAACTGCTATGAGTATCGCTTTTGGTATCGTTCCTAAACGGCTCCCTTATGGCCTCGTCCGCCTCTCTACTTTCATCCCGCCCCTTGCTCCCCACCCGTACGCTTCAGGCGCTTGATCCGTCGGTACAGTCGGTGTGGCGCATCAAGCTTGCATTGGTGGGCGTAATCCTCTTTATGGGGGTTCTCTTTTACGCCTTGACGCAACTATTTTCTGGAGCCAGCTTCCTGTTCATAGGAAGCCTGGTTGGCGGAAGCGCGCTGGTTCTTACCACGTACATCATGGTGTGGCCTCGGCTGCGCTACCGTGCCTGGGGATACGCCCTGCACGACGACGAATTGCTTCTTGAATACGGTGTGCTCACACATGTGCGTACCGTCGTTCCCCTGCGGCGCATCCAACACCTCGATGTATCGCAAAACTTGTTTGAACGAGAGTACGACCTGGGACGCCTGGTTATCCATACGGCAGGTACGCGCTCTAGTGATGTTGTTATTCCCGGGCTTCCGTTGGCCACCGCGGAGCGCATTCGCGACGACGTAAAGCAGTATATTCTTAACGATCCGCTGACCGAAGACGTGTTGTAACCCTGTTTCACTGCTCCTACCTCGCCTTCGTCGTCTGTTCCGATTATGCCTTCCTCTACCCCTCATTCGGATCCCGGCCCTTCATCCGCTACAGCTGGTGCGTCTCCGGAAGAGGCGTCGTCCCCGGAAAACGCCCCGCATGGATTTGTACGCGAACCGCAGAAGCTGCACCCGGGCACGTTGGTGCTGCGATTCATTGCCACGCTTCCTGCGCTGGCAATTCTGCTGTTGCCCACGTTAACGAATCCCGATTCTAGTGCATGGCTGCCGCTCTTCTTTTCCCTTCTCTACGGCGTGATTGCTGTTCCGGCGATTGTGCTTCAGTATTTGCGGTTTAGCTACCGCATCACCCCGCAGCAAATTATCATACAGAGCGGCGTGATCAACCGACAGAATCGGAGCATCCCGATTGAGCGCATTCAGAATGTTGAGATTGAGCAGCGGCTCTTGGCACGCCTCATGAACCTGGCTCAGGTGCGCATTGAAACCGCAGGGAGCGCCTCCACCGAAGCCAGCATCGAGTACGTCCAACTCGACCAGGCCCACAAAATTCGCTCCGCCGTGCGCGCCTACCAGCGGGCCGCCACCGGCGCCGAGCAGACCACTGAGGCCACTCCCGAAGACGTCGAGGCCGACCGCGAAACGCTCTTTTCGATGTCTCTCTCGCGCGTGCTCCTGGCTGGCGCCTTTCGGTTCTCGCTTTTCTATCTGGCTATTATCTTCTCGATTCTGCAGTTTGTAGATCCGGAGACGCTCACCAACTGGCTGCTGCGCTCAGAGGGCCGCGTCGACCAGTTTATGGATACGATGTACGATTCGCCGCTCCTTACCGGACTGGTAACTGTTGTTGTAGCGGCGCTGCTGGGGTGGCTCTCGGGCATTCTCATCACGCTTAGTCGCTACTACGGCTTTACCCTCTGGGCCGAAGAAGGCAAACTACGGAAGCGTCATGGCCTCTTTACCCTCACCGAGGGCACCATCCCCATTGCCAAGGTGCAGGTGATGATCGTACAAACCACCCCGTTGATGCGCTACTTCGGATGGTACTCCCTTGAAGTGCAAACGATGGGCCTGAATGCCGACCAGCAAGGCCAGCGCATGGTGGCACCATTTGCTCGCTGGGATACGGTGATGCGATTAGCCGAGCGTGTAAAACCGTTCGACCTCCCCGAAACATTCGACCGCGTTTCGCCCTTAACCATCCGCCGCCACTTTTTTCGCCGCCTGGGTGTGCTCTTGGCTGGACTCGCGCCCACTCTGTACTTCTGGCCCAGTGGATGGTGGCATCCATACGGCGTGGCTCTGCCCTGGTGGGCCCTGCTCACCATCCCACTGATTGGTGTAGCTGCCTACCTGCACTACTACTACCACCGCTACCGCATTGGCCACGACGGTCTGTATGTGCGCCGCGGCGTGCTGCGGCACTACCTGTGGATTATGCCCATCAATCGCTATCAAGTGGTCTACGCTACCGATAGCATATTACAGCGCCGCCTGGGCCTAAAAAGCATGTTTGTGGATACAGCAGGCGCATCCGCCTTTGCCTACCCCGATATTATTGATGTGGAAGCCCCCGTGGCAGATACATCCATCGATACGCTGTACGACCAATTCCATACGCTCTACACGGCCAAGGTCGCAGAAGCCAAACGTACCCCAACGGCCTTCCCCGAAAACGGCTTGCCCCCGCTTACCGCCTCAGACGCTCCGCGTGCGCTGCCCCTGCCTCGATCTACCTCATCGTAATCCATTCGTTTAGCTGTCTCCTCTTGTCCTATGTCTACCCGCCAAAGCGGACTCCTTGCCCATATCACCTCTCTGCCCAGCCCGTACGGGATTGGAGATTTAGGATCTGGCGCGTACGACTTTGCCGACCACCTCGCTGCCACCAATCAGCAACTGTGGCAGATCCTGCCGCTGGGCCCAACCGGTCCCTCAGGGTCTCCCTACAGCAGCCGCTCTACGTTTGCGGGCAACCCCCTGCTGATCAGCCCCGAACCGCTGCTCGAACAGGGGTTGCTTACCCCAAGTGATGTCGCTCCACTGAAGGCCCTTCCTACCGATCAGGTGGATATGCCGGCCGTGCATACCCATAAGCGGGCAGCCCTTACAACCGCCTTTGAACGCTTCGAACAGAACGCCACCCCGACCCAACGCGCCGCCGTAGATCAGTTCAGCCAACGCGCCGCCGACTGGCTCGACGATTACACCCTGTACATGGCCTTGCGCACAGCGCATAACGATGCGCCGTGGACCGAATGGCCTGCTCCGCTGGCCCGCTACGAGGCAGAAGCCATTGCCCAAGCCCGCACAGAGCACGCCACAGCCCGCCGCAAACATACCTTCTGGCAGTTTCTCTTTCACCGCCAATGGCAGGCCCTACACACGTATTGCACGCGACGCAATATTCAACTCTTTGGCGACCTCCCCATCTACGTAGCCCCCGATAGCGCCGATGTCTGGGCCAACCAAGAGCTGTTTCAACTACACCCCGATGGCTCCCCAAAAGCTGTTGCCGGCGTGCCCCCCGATTACTTTAGCCCAGAAGGCCAAACGTGGGGCAACCCGCTTTACCGGTGGGACGACATGGCCGAGACCGATTATGCATGGTGGCAGCGGCGACTTTCCCACCTGCTCGATCGCGTAGACCTGGCTCGCATCGACCACTTCCGCGCGTTTGATGCGTACTGGGTCGTACCCGCCGACGCCGACACCGCCGTAGACGGCCACTGGGCCGACGGCCCCGGAAAGAACTTCTTCGATACCATTCGCGACGCACTGGGGCCCCTCCCGCTGGTCGCCGAAGATTTGGGCGACATCACCGACTCGGTACTTGAGCTTCGCGATACCGTAGGACTGCCCGGCATGGCAGTGCTGCAATTTGCCTTCGAAACGGATGCGCATAACAACTTTCTGCCACACAACGTGGCCCGAAACATGGTGGCGTACACGGGCACACACGATAACAACACCCTGCAGGGCTGGTGGAATGACGACACTACCCCCGACGAGCGTGAGCGAGCCCACACGTACCTAGATCTTGAAAGGGCCCCCTCGCTACCGTATGCAGCCCAACGCATGCTGCTGGCCTCGGCCATTGACCGCGTGGTGTTTCCGGTGCAAGACATCGTAGGACTCGGCTCAGAAGCGCGCATGAATACCCCCGGTACAGAAACCGGAAACTGGTCCTGGCGCATGTCCAGCGATCTGCTTGACGATCCGGCATTCGAACGCTTGGCCACCTGGACCAAGGCCTACGGACGCACCCCCGCGCCCGACCCCGTCGATGATGCCTCCTCCGATGCCGCTCCCAATTCAGAATCAAAGTCGGACGCTGCCCCCGGTTCCGATACCACCTCAACGGCTTAACAATCGATAAACGCCGCAAAAACCGCATGCTAAAAGCACGTCGCCCCTGCGGTCAGAGTGCTCACGATTGAACCGATACCCAACCCCGCCAAGCTTTTACGAATGACCTAAAGCACGAGCACGGGGAAAGAGAATGTTGTTTTCCTTGTGGACATGCTGAAACATATCTTTTTGAAGCAGCCGCAACCCGTTGATGGTTGCCCGCATCGTACCACATGCACTTCGGGGAACGGTGAAATCATTTGACAATCGTTGAAGCGTTCGAAGCGCATCGCCAGCCTCATCATGCTCGTGCTCCATGAGCTCAATCGGATCATCCCCAAAATTGTCGGGGGCAGAAACCGCCTTCCCTGTTTCCAACGCCTCGATGTACGGAAATACTATCTGCTCTTCTTTCTCCATATGAGCATGAAGTTCTGCTTTAAGCGCGTCAAACACCTCTTTGGCTTCATACAGCCACGGTGTATCGGTTCCATGCACATGAACGACTTTTGTCAGTAGCTCGTCAAGCCGGGGCAACTCGCCCCGCAAATAGGCATGATGCGTTTTTTCAATGTGATTGATCAAATCAGCGAGCGAGGCCTTACTCCAATCAGTCTCACTAACAGATTCAAAAGCAGAGGCATGTTGCGCGGCGGAGTGTGCCTTTAACATCCGAGACACAGTCGTTGGCTCCAGTCCTGCCTCGGTACAAGCATCCGCGAGAGGCCGATCGCCACCACAACAGTAGTCAATCCCAAGCTCCTCAAAAATACGTGCATAGCGCGGCTGTGCAGTCACCAAATCAGCCACTGGGGTTGCGGGGTCTATCGTAGCCATACGTCTTGAAGCGCTAAATGAATGGAGTCTGTGTGGAGCATGCATACTCTACCGTTGCACATCGGTTCAATGTTTAATAGTATTTAGTCTTAAAATAAGCTGTTTTGATCAAACCTTGACTATCGGTAACCCGTCGAGGGGTATCAGGACCGCTTTGTGAAACATCACATCGTCGATAGTTGCAGCAACTATCGACGTGCCCCGTTTACATGGAGTCATGCCCCACGCACCGCATCCAGCAACTCGGTCGGGGTGTAGATATCAAGCGTTGCGGCAGTGAAGTCGCGTGCATTCCGCGTCACAATACCCTCTGCATCTGCCTGTTGGGCAGCCTCGTGCAGCACGGCGTCTTCGAAGTCGGTAAACCCAATCGAAACCGCTTCCTCTAGCACAGATCTGTTTACCGTCGCAACACGAAAAAGACGGAGCAGGTCGCGCACATCCTGATGCACGCGTTGGAAGCCATACGTTTTATCGACGAAATACGATGCGGTAGTTACCGACGTTGCACACACGATCCCGTGCAGGCGTTGGTCTTCAAGTGCAGCAAACAGCAAGTTGGCTGCTTCGGCATGTGGAGCACGCTGAAGCAGCATATCCAGAATAACATTGGTGTCGAAACAGATGTGCATGCGCACTATTGGTGTTTTTTTTCTAAGTACCGGTAATAATCTTCTTCGTCAACGTCTGCTGCAGGAGAGCGATCGGCAAGACGCCGTGTGATGGGCGGCAGTTCGTCATCAGGCTCGTCGTGCACGGGTGTGGATGCCAGCGAAGTAAGGTAGCGGGTCACCAGGTCATCGAGCGACAGACCACGCGCTTCTGCATGTGCTGCAGCCTGGTCGATCACTTCTTCATCCACCTGTACGGTCAGTTCTTTCTTCATAGCCAATGCGGTCTGCATATCGAGGGGAGCACTGTGCAATTTATGTACGAATCGTGAACCCCGGATGTTGCCCGCATCATATCGGTTGCAGAACGTCTACAGTCCAGCGGAATCAACCCCCTCCGACTACTCGTTTTGGAAACGTACTGTTTGTTGAACCATCCTCTACTCCATGACCGACGTCCTGCAGAAAAAGCTCGACCACCTGCCCCGCGAGCCCGGCGTGTATAAGCACCTCGACGACAAGGGCTCTGTGCTGTACGTGGGCAAAGCCAAAAACCTGCGGACCCGCGTGCGCTCGTACTTTCAGCAGGGACGCAAGCGCTCGGGACGCATTGCGGTGATGATCAAGAAGATCGCCGATGTGGAGGTGATCGTGACCGATACGGAGGTGGAGGCGCTCATCCTCGAAAACAATCTCATCAAGGAGCTGCAGCCGCGCTACAACGTCAACCTGCGCGATGACAAGACCTATCCGTACATCTGCATCACAAACGAGCGCTTCCCGCGCGTCTTCAAAACGCGCTCGGTGCGCAACGACGGATCGAAGTACTTCGGTCCGTACACCGACGTGAAGCAGCTCAACCAGATGATGGATGCCATTCGGTCGGTCTTTCAGCTGCGCACCTGCAAGCTCGACCTCTCCAAGGAAAAGATCGAAGCAGGCAAGCACGAAGTCTGCCTGCAGTACCACATCGACAACTGCCAGGGGCCGTGCGTGGGTGAGCAGTCGGAAGCGGACTACCAGGAGACCATCGACCAGGTGGAGCAGCTGCTGAACGGACACACCAAGGCGCTGACCTCGCATCTCAAGGAACAGATGGAAACGGCCTCGGCAAACCTCGACTTTGAAGAGGCCGCCCGCCTGCGCGATCAGATTCAGGCGCTGGAGACATATTCCGAACAGCAGAAGATCGTCAGCCAGGACTTCGAGGACCGCGATATCTTCGGGCTCCATGTCGATCGCGACGAGGGCGTGGGCTGCGGGACGCTCTTCCGCGTGCGCGAGGGCAAGATGATTGGCCGGCGCCACACGTACCTGCATCAGATTGAGGGCCGCACGGATGAGGAGCTGATGCTTTCGCTGATTGAGGACTACTACGCATCCGCCCATTTTTACCCGAACGAGGTGCTCCTGGCCGTTGACCCCAACGAGCACCCCACCCAGGACACCGTGCCGTTAGAGGAGCTCCTGCGCCAGAAAAAAGGACGCCAGGTGCCCATTCGCGTGCCGCAGCGCGGAGAAAAAGCCAGTCTGGTGCGCATGGCGTGCTCCAATGCCAAGCTGCTCGTGAACGAGTACAAGCTGCAGCGTATGAAGCGCGAGCGCGACCGCATCCCCGAAGCCGTAAAGCAGCTGGGCGAGGCGCTTCAGATGGACGACCTGCCGAAGCGCATCGACGGGATCGACATTTCGCACCTGGGCGGCACCGAAACCGTGGCCTCGTGCGTCGTCTTCCTGAATGGCACGCCACGCAAGAGCGAATACCGTACGTACAAGATCCGCTCTGTGGAAGACGGAACGCCCGACGACTTCAAGTCGATGCGCGAGGTCGTGCACCGCCGCTACAAACGCATGGTCAAGGAGGGCGGCCCCTGGCCCGATCTGCTCGTGGTGGATGGCGGCAAGGGACAGCTCTCGAGTACCGTAAACGTGCTCAAGGAGTTGGATGTCTACGGCATGTTTCCGGTTATCGGCATTGCCAAACGGCTCGAAGAAATCTTTCAACCCGGCGACCCCGACCCGCTCTACCTGGGCAAAGACCACCCGTCGCTGAAGCTATTGCAGAACCTGCGCAACGAAGCCCACCGCTTTGCCGTCACGTACCAGCGCAAGCGGCGTAAGAAAAAGACGCTACGCTCTGAACTTCTGGATATTCACGGCATCGGCGAAAAGACCGCCCAGACGCTGCTCCGCGAATTTGGGTCGCTGAAGCAGGTAAAACAGGCGGATGCGCAGGCCCTGGCCGAGGTGGTCGGGCCTGCCAAAGCTGGGAAGGTGGTGGATTTCTATCGGGAGAAGGCAGAGGCGTAAAGCGAGTCAGTGTGCGGCCGCTAAGTAGTGCTGTGTCACAG
>CAZZCI010000104.1:0-8134 GCA_964653015.1 uncultured Rhodothermales bacterium | reverse complement strand
CCCCACCCTTTACTTATAACACACGATCTGTGCAGATGTAATGCCCCCGCAACGCCGAAAACAAACAACCAGGGGAACCGTTGGCGCATCGGATCAACCGACATGATCCACGCAGGGCCGCAGCCGTTGTATCGCAAGGCTGCATAAGGGCCTGTGGTTCACCCATTTACACATCAACCTTGGATACCAACTATGGCTTTTTCTCTGCCCGACCTGCCGTACGATTACGATGCGCTCGAACCGGTGATTGACGAGCAAACCATGCGGATCCACCATGGCAAACATCACCAAGGATATACAAACAAGCTGAACGCCGCGCTGGAGGGACACGATGAGTTGAGCGATCACTCTATCGAGGCGCTGCTGCATGGCATTGACAACCTGCCCGCCGACATTCAAACCGCTGTGCGCAACAATGGCGGCGGGTTTGCCAACCACAGCCTGTTCTGGTCTGTGCTCTCGCCCGAAGGCGGCGGCGAACCTACCGGCGCCCTGGCCGATGCGATTGACGATGCGTTCGGCTCGTTTGACGCTTTCAAAGAAGCCTTTTCCGACGCCGCAACCGGCCAGTTTGGTAGTGGATGGGCCTGGCTCGTTGTTACCGAAGACGGTGACCTTGATGTATACGGGACGCCCAACCAAGACAGTCCGTACATGGATGGCGATACCCCCATCCTGGGCCTCGACGTGTGGGAGCATGCCTACTATCTGAATTACCAGAACGAACGGGGCACCTACGTCAGCAAATTCTGGGATATTGTAGACTGGGATGCCGTCAACGAGCGGTATGAAGAGGCAGCCTAAAAGTGCTGTCCGTTATTGCAACGCTTGTGTTACAGGAGAGACCGGCAACAGCTGGTCTCTCCTTTTTTTCGTTGAGTTACCAGTGAAGCCCGCTTCAAATAAGGGAGACCGATGGATCCTTTCCATGCTGCACTGTACAATACGGCGGATTCGGGTTAATCTCCGTTATTTATGATTTGCTACACCTTGATGAGCACATGCGCCACACGCCCCAACGTACCTGCTTGAAAGTAGTGTGCGCGCAGACTTCACGGAGCAAAACAGTATGGTCTTCATATTGAAATCCGTGTGTTCTGGTGCTCTGCAGCGTGCTCTGTACGATATATAGTTGTACATTGCGATTATAAACCGCGCCCCTGCAGCTTTACTGCAGACGAATCACGGCTTTTTTCCTGACACATTTTTAAGAACGGAAGGCGATGGAAACGTTCGTAGAATGGTCTATTCACGGCTCAATGGTGGTGTTAAGTATATCGCTACTGTTGGCCTTTTTTCGAGTGATTCGTGGTCCTTCACTTCCCGACCGCGTTGTTGGGCTTGACCTGGTTGCTTACATCGCCATTGCCATGATGCTGGTGTATGCCATTTCCGTAGACAAGCCGCTGTTCTTAGAGGTCTCGCTCGTCTTGGCGCTGATTGCGTTTTTAGGGACAGTTGCGTTCTCGCGCTATCTGGAGTTTGTGAGTAGCACTTCAGCACCGTCGTCTTCTTCGTAAGTCTTAATTCGGCTGCATTATGATTGTCGATCTTTTGTCTGCCGTGTTCTTGCTAGCGGGCACGTTGTTCGTGTTTGTGGCTGCACTTGGCGTGGTACGGTTGCCCGATGTGCCCATGCGTATGCATGCCTCCACCAAGGCCGGTACGCTAGGCGTGATGCTCATCGCCATTGCAATGGTATTTATTTATCCTGAACTGAGCATCTTTGCCCGCGCCCTTGCTCTCGTTCTGTTCATGCTGCTTACTGCTCCCGTGGCCGCCCACATGATGGGGCGCGCCGCCTATCAGTCAGGCGAACGCATGGGGGTCAAACTCTGGGAGGGCACCATCATCGACCAGATCCAAGACCGGAAGCAGGCCGCCGCCAAAGCGACTGCATCCGACGATTCCGCCGCCGATGCGACGTCGAACACCGCGTCCTAGCCGCGTCGCGCCACCGACGTAACTGTCTGTTGCTTCCCTTGATTCACTGCGCTTCATGGGTATTTTTGCCGTTGTCTTTTCCGGATTCCTTCTGGCTTGCTTCACGCCATGGATCACCCGATCGCTTGGGCGTTCCTCAGGATGGGTTTACGCGCTGGTACCGGCCGGAATTGTGGGGTATCTGGCCACCTATACCACGGCCATTCAAGAAGGCGAAACCATATCGGTGGCGCTCGACTGGGTCGAGGTCGCCGAGTTTACGGTCTCTCTTAGTTTCTACCTGGATGGCCTGAGTCTCTTCTTTGCGCTGCTGGTAAGCGGAGTGGGGGCGCTCATCTACATCTATGCGGGCGCCTACCTGGAAGGCCACCACCACCTCGGGCGGTTCTTTAGCTACCTGTCGATGTTCATGGCATCGATGATCGGGATGGTGCTGGCCGATAACCTGCTCACCTTCTATATCTTCTTTGAGGGGACGAGCTTCGCCTCGTTCATGCTCATCGGCTTTAACCACTACGCCAAAAAATCGCGCCGCGCGGCATGGCAGGCGCTGCTGGTGACCAAAGCCGGTGGTCTGGCGCTTCTCGTGGGTTTCGTGCTGATGTACATGGTAACGGGCACCTACCAGATCTCCGAGATCATTCAGCATGGCGAGCTGATCCAAAATAGCGAGTTCTACATTGCCATCGTGATCCTGGTGCTGGCTGGCGCCTTTACCAAGTCCGCGCAGTTTCCCTTCTACTTCTGGCTCCCCAACGCCATGAAGGCGCCTACTCCTGTGAGTGCCTACCTGCACTCCGCAACCATGGTAAAGGCCGGTATCTACGTGATGGCCCGCCTGCACCCGGCGCTTTCAGGCACCGAGTTCTGGGTCGTGGTGGTTACCAGCTTTGGCGCAGTAACTATGCTGCTTAGCGCCTGGCTTGCCCTGCAATATACCGACATGAAAGGCATCCTGGCGTATACCACCGTGATGGCGCTGGGCCTCCTCACCATGCTGCTGGGCATCGGCTCCGAAATCGCGCTGAAAGCCTGCATGCTGTTCGTGCTGGTGCACGCGCTCTACAAGGCTACGCTCTTCATGACCACCGGAGCCATTGACCACGGGATCCACGAGCGTAACGTCGATAAGCTAAGCGGCCTCCGCCACAAAATGCCGATTACAGCGGCTGCAGCCGGACTCGCGGCCCTTTCGATGGCGGGTATCCCGCCGTTCTTCGGGTTTATCGGAAAAGAGGTGGTTTACGAAGCTGCACTTAATGGAGGCGTAGCCGAGGCAGCGATCGCGTCGGTTTCCGTCCTGGCGAACATTGCGCTGGTGGCCGGAGCCGGACTTCTTGCCGTGAAGCCCTTCTTTGGCAGCCCCAGCGAAGTAGCCGAACATGCGCACAAAGCCTCAACCGGACTCTGGTTTGGACCGGTCGTACTGGCTGGCTTCTGTGTGCTCCTCGGGCTCTTTCCCAGCTGGTTCGGCGAGCCGTTTCTCGTTCCTGCCGTAGGTGCTGTCATGGGCGAACCGTCGTCGGTCTATCTCGTGCTCTGGCACGGATTTACCATTGAACTGCTGCTCAGTGTTATAACCGTAGCCTCTGGAGTCGCGCTCTACTTTGGCACGAAAGCCATGCGTGAGCACGCTGCTGGGCGCTGGTTCGAGCGGGTGTTTGGTACCGGACTCGACCGCGGATACGACCGCACCATCGATGGGATTCTAAATGTAGCCACGTGGCAAACCCGCATCCTGCAAAACGGCGTACTGCGCTACTACCTTGCAGCCATGCTCGGATTCGCGGCCTTGCTCATTGGAGGCACCTTCCTGCGCTATGCCGCAGGCGACATCGTGGTAGATATCGAAGAGCTTGCCGTGTACGATGTAGCGATCGCTACACTGGTGGTGGGGGGCGCCTCTGCCATCATCTTCTTGCGCTCGCGCCTCGCGGCGGTCGTATCGCTGGGCATTGCCGGAATTGGAATTGCACTGGTGTATCTAACGTACGGCGCTCCCGACCTGGCCAAAACACAGTTCCTGGTTGAAACCCTTACCGTCATCCTCTTTGCACTGGTGCTCATTGAACTGCCCAACCTGAAAGATCGGGTGGTTAGCACCGGTGGGCGTCTGCGCGATGCCATCATTGCTGGATCCGTAGGCGCCACCATCACCGGCATGCTGCTGGTTGCGCTCCAGTTTCCGTTCGATAGCAATATGGCCAACTACTACGCCGCCAACACCTACACCGAGGCAGAAGGGCGCAACATCGTAAACACGATTCTGGTGGACTTCCGCGCCATTGATACCCTGGGCGAAATTGTGGTGCTCATGGTTGCTGGATTTGGCATCTATGCGCTGCTCTCCTACGATAAGGGGGCAAATAACTCGGACGAGGACGATCAGACGCCATCGCCATCTTCTGGAGACGGCGAAATCGAGGAGTCTGAAGCCTCCGTCTCATCCACTGCCAGCTAAATCTGACAGCGTCCAAGAACGCCACGGCCTGAAAGCCCTGCTTCCTCTGCTTTTGACGACGATACCGTTATGCTTCGTTCCTTAATTCTACAGACATCGGTTAAGCTCCTCACGCCGCTGATGCTGCTCTTCTCTGTGTTTCTGCTGCTGCGCGGACACGACGAATCGGGGGGAGGCTTTATCGGAGGGCTTGTGGCTGCGGGCGCCTTTGCGCTGTATGCCGCTGCCTACGGATCGGCGCTCTCCCGCCGCACACTTCGGGTGACTCCGCTTGAACTGATGAGCGTGGGCGTAGGGCTGGCGTTGGCTGCCGGACTGGTGCCGCTGTTCTTCGGCGAACCCATCCTTACCGGGCTCTGGGTGGAGTTCACTCTAGGAGGCGCCGACATCAAAACCGGTACGGTGCTGCTCTTCGACATCGGGGTGTATCTGCTCGTGATTGGTACCGTGCTTACCGTGATTTACGAACTGGATCTGTTTGGCCTGGGGCTGTTCCCGCGCGAGGAGGCCTCGCAAGTGCCCGACGAGTATCGTGATATACTCATGTAGCCACTGCACTGGAGGGGCCTCGTATGATGCCCTTTCCACCCGACCGCCTGTTCATGCCTCTGTAGCCGATCTTACGCGTTCTCATGGAAACCCTAATGGCCTTCGTTGTTGGTGCGCTCTTCGCCATCAGCATCTACCTGATTCTTCGCCGCAACATGGTGCGCCTCATTCTGGGCATCGTGCTGCTCTCCAATGCCGTGAACCTGCTGCTCTTTACAATGGGCCGCATGACCCTGGCCGAGGCGGCCTTCATCCCCGTTGGGCAAGACGTGCCGCCCGAAGGCATTGCCAACCCACTTTCTCAAGCGCTCATCCTTACCGCCATTGTTATTGGCTTCGGACTGCTGGCGTTTACGCTCGTGTTGGTGTATCGCACCAACCGCGACATCCAGTCGGTCGATTCTGACGTGCTGCGCGAGGAGGAAATTGATCCTAGCGTGCACGGTACGGCGTAACCCGCCGCTGCTCCGTTGTCTTTCCTGAACCCAACGCGACTTGCTCATGGAGACACATTTGCTGCTTGCCCTTCCCATCGTCATTCCGCTGGCGGCGTCGGTCATTGCGCTGCTACTTCGACGCGTGCCGAAGGTGCAACCGTGGGTTAACATCGTCAGCATGACGGCGCTGACGGGGGTGTCCATTGCACTGATGGTAACGGTGAACACCGGCGGGATCCAAGCTACTACGTTTGGCGGCTGGCCATTTCCCTTTGGCATCACACTCGTGGGCGACCATCTGAGCGCTATCATGCTGCTCATATCGTCCATTATGGGACTCTTCCTGGCTATCTACGCCATGGGCGATATGGATGCCGACCGTATCCGCTTCGGCTTCTATCCCTTCATGAACCTGCTCATGGTGGGGATCTCCGGGGCCTTCCTCACAGGCGACATCTTCAACCTGTACGTGTGGTTTGAGGTGCTGCTCATTGCCTCGTTCGTGCTCATGGCGCTGGGCAACCGCCGCGCGCAGCTGACCGCCAACATCAAGTACGTGGCCATTAACCTGGTGTCCTCGCTCATCTTTCTGGGCGGCGTAGGATTCCTGTATGGCCTTACCGGCTCACTGAACATGGCCGAAATTGCTTCGATTCTCTCCGACATGGAGGGGGCTGAGGGGCTGCTAACCACCATCTCCATGCTGTTTCTGGTTGCCTTTGGAATTAAGGCGGCCATCTTTCCGCTCTTTTACTGGCTTCCGGCCTCGTATCACACGCCCCCGCCCACCATCATGGCGCTCTTTGCGGGGCTGCTCACCAAGGTAGGCGTGTATGCCATGATCCGCGTGTTCACGCTCTTCTTTGCCATTGAAATTGGCGGATACACGCAAACGGTCTTGCTCTGGATTGCCGGTCTCACCATGGTGACGGGCGTGCTTGGGGCCGCCGCGCAAACCGACTTCCGCCGCATCCTCTCGTTCCACATTGTCAGTCAGATTGGCTACATGATTATGGGGCTGGCGCTGTTCACGCCGCTCGCGCTTATCGGCTCCATCTATTACGTGGTGCACAACATTCTGGCGAAGTCGAATCTCTTCCTGATCAGCGGCGTCGCAAAGCGTCTGCAAGGCACCTTTACGCTCAAAAAGCTCAAAGGGCTGTACGCGCACTATCCCGGCTTAACCATTCTGTTCTTGCTATCGGCCTTTGCGCTGGCCGGGTTTCCGCCGCTTTCGGGCTTCTGGGGCAAGCTCATTCTGGCGATTGCCGGATTGCAGGCGCAGGAGTACATCATTGTGGGCGTAGCCTTTGCCGTGGGCATCATGACGATGTTCTCGATGACCAAAATCTGGATGTACTCGTTCCTGCCGGGCGGCGGGCCCGACGACGATCAGCCTGCCGATAAGCCCGAATCGGTTCCTGCGCTACCCTCGAACGTACGTCTGCTGTACGTACCCATTGCACTGGTGGCGGTGCTTATCGTAGGCATCAGCCTGTTTATCGGACCCATCTACGAGGTGGGTAACCAGGCCGCCACTGAACTCATGAACGCCGACCTTTACATCGACGCTGTTTTAGGCCATGAAGAATCTCTTGTTGAACCTGCTGCTGGCGCTGATCTGGATAGCCGTACAGGGGGCGTTCACGCTCAGTAACTTTGCGGTTGGATTTGTGCTGGGATACGCCGTGCTGCGTCTGATGCGCCCGCTCATTGGCGAGTCGGCGTACGACGAACGCGTATGGCATCAGATAAGCCTCATCGGCTTTTTCCTGGTCGAACTCGTAAAGTCGAGCGTACGCGTTGCCGTTGAGGTCCTTACCCCCGGCTATCAGATGAATGCCGGTATTCTGGCCGTCCCGCTCGATGTGCGCTCGGACCTGGGCATCACGCTGTTTGCCAACCTGATTTCACTGACGCCCGGTACGCTGAGCCTCGACGTTTCTGACGACGGCAAGACGTTGTACATCCATGCTATGTACATCGACAAGACGGTGGACGAGGAGATTGCCGACCTCAAGAACAGCTTAGAGCGGCGCATCCTGCTTGCATTGGGACGGGCCGATCAGCCCGATACGCTTTCGGCAACACCCCATGATGATGCAGCATAGCGGGCTCCCTGATGATATCCGGTGGCACTGGGTGGCCCAAGACCACGGGCTGCCCGCACTGCTCGCTCCGCATGAGCGGGAACGCTGCCGTTCGTTTGGGAGTGCCGCCCGCCGGGCCAGTTTTGTGGCCGGACGCACAGCCGTAAAGCAGCTTGTTGGCCGTCTCTACGCAATGCCTCCGGGCCAGGTGTCGGTGCTGGTTCAGTCCGATGATAGCCTGGCTCTGGAGACGCCTGGGTTCATTTCATTGGCGCATTCAGGCGCATGGGCTGCTGCGGTCTGGGCGTCCCATCCGATTGGCATTGACGTGGAGCACATCCAGCCGCGCGATCCAGATCTGGTGCATTTCCTCTTTTCCCCCGACGACCAGGCCACGCTCGACACGCTCCCCGGCGACCGATCGGAGCAGCTCGTACTGGCGTGGACGCTCAAAGAGGCGGTGCTCAAGGCACGCCGCAGCGGATTCCGATGCTCGCCCAAGGCGATTCAGTTACAGGTGGATGCGGCGGCTGGTAGCGCCCATGCGACCGTCAAGGATACGAACGAACACTGGCACCTCCACTTCGGACGCCGCACCAGCTACTGGTGGGCCGTGGCCTACGCCGTGTAGTGGTGTGTCACACCTGAATGTT
>CAZZCI010000103.1:4710-8178 GCA_964653015.1 uncultured Rhodothermales bacterium | reverse complement strand
TTCGAGATGAGTTTGGGGAGGATGTAGACTTCATTCTCTTTCTAAGGGGTTATTTTAACTCGCAATATCTTGGCTATGAAGCTGCAGAAAATATAGACTGGGTATGGGAGCACCGTATCGAAGATTTGTCTCACCTAAAGTTGGACAAACCAGATAACACCGGTTCCTCTGGTGGGCTCGTTCAAGAACCAACGCCGCCTTCATCAGGTGGTAGCGAAGCTTCTTCTCCAATCAGTTCCGGAGAGCAGAAACGACTGACTCTTCAAGATAAGCTGGATGCAGAAAAAAGCAAATCATCGCGGAATAAGTTGGGCCAATTTGCAACGCCCACTGTGCTGGCCCAGAACATTATCCGTCTAGCAAGTCAGCATCTATCCACATCAAGCATTGATATGCTTGATCCAGCCTTTGGAACAGGGGCCTTCTTTACAGCTGCACGAAAAGTGTTGGGACCTGCGGCTATAAACCAGTGCCGGGCTTTTGAAGTCGATCCCCATTATGCAGATCCAACACGCCAGTTGTGGAGCGATACTTGTCTGGCATTAGAAACAGAGGACTTTACAGCACAACAACCGCCGAACCACGAAAGCAAACGGTTTGACTTTGTTGTTGCGAACCCTCCTTATGTACGACACCACCATATCCCGTCGCAGATGAAAAACCGACTTCAAGAGCAAACACTTCATCTGCATGGTATGGAGCCAAGCGGTCTGTCGGGGCTCTACACCTACTTTATCTATTTAGCGCACGGGTGGATGAGGCAGGGCGGTCTGGCTGCATGGCTCATTCCCAGTGAGTTCATGTACGTGAACTATGGCAGGGCGCTACGTCGTTATTTAACCAGGGATGTTACGCTGCTTCGGGTTCACCGATTTGACCCCCAAGAAGTGCAATTTGCGGATGCGCTTGTATCTTCTGCAGTCGTTATTTTTCGCAACAAAAAACCGTCGGATGAGCAAACGGCCTTCTTTTCTTATGGAGGAGATGTGGCTAATCCAGCACGATATCGGGATGTCCCGGTTCAGGAATTAGCCACCCTCTCGAAGTGGAATAACATGTATCGGAAGCCGACGTCAGAAGATAATTCCGAAGATACCGTTCGCGTTGGAGAGTTATTCTCTACCAAGCGAGGCATTGCAACAGGAGCCAACTCATTCTTTATTATGTCTCCTGAAGAAGCTATCCACCGAGAAATCCCTGCTCAGTTCTTAACCCCCATTCTACCAAGTCCACGCTATCTTGAAGACGACTTGGTGGAATCGAAGGATGGTTATATGCCAGATATTGAAAAGAAGCAACTGCTCTTATCTTGCGACATTGCTGAAAAAAAGGTTCAAGCTGAGTATCCTTCACTTTGGATGTATCTACAGCAAGGTGAAGAGCAGAAGATCCACGAGCGCTATTTGTGCAGTCGGCGTTCGCCCTGGTATAGCCAGGAATCAAGAGATCCAGCTCCAATTCTTGTCTCATACATGGGCCGGTCTTCCAAAGGAGACTCCCCATTCCGATTTATACTCAACCGTTCTCAGGCAATAGCTGCCAATGCATATTTAAATTTGTATCCTTCTCCACCGCTCAACAAAAAGATGAAAGAAGAGTCCGATCTTATCATTGCCATCTGGAAGGCGTTAAACGCTATTTCAGCTTCCGATCTTATCGCTGAGGGACGCACTTACGGTGGTGGACTTCATAAAATGGAGCCCAGCGAACTTGAAAATGCCCGCATTCATATTGATGCATTGACCGATTTGCACCACCTATCGGCCACACAGGCCGAACTGTTTTGATAGTCAACAAAACACGGCTTCCCGTACCGTAATACGTTAAGCCGCCTGTGGATCATCCGTGCGTTTAGGAACCGTGATGTGCGGAGCCGGACCAACAGGCATTGTGTCGCCCGAAGGAGGCAGTCCGCCTCCTTCGCTGTCATCATCGGATGGATCGGTACCCTCGGGATAGCTCCGATGAATCCATAGCATCACCGCAAGCCCTAGGATGCACGAAAGCATGAAGAGCACCTCTAAGAAAAGCATAGCGATGGACAATGAAGGTTTTTAGAACGCGCTGTACTCATTCATAGTCTTTGGAATGAATTCCGTTTCCCGTATGTGCAGGACGATTCCATTTGTAACATTCAGCGGTTATGCTGGCTCATTCAAAGTTACTGGATCGCGGTCAGATAGAAGCTTTGGCGCATCATCCAAAAAGAGGAGGATGCCCTGCACAACCATAATGTTCGTTACCAAAAAGAATGTTGCTTCTTCAACAGGCAACCCAAACGGTTCGATGCCAATGGTGTAGTCGGGGGAGATTGTCCAGATGCCATTATTGATGGCAATAGCATCGGCCACCCAAAGGTAGACGGTTGGAAGCCCAATCGTCCAGGCAAGCGTACGGCGATATTGCCAGAGCTGAGGGCCGTCGTAGAACCATTTAAACGCAACAATGGGGCCGGCCCAGCCCAGAATGAGCCCCATGTAGAGCACCGAGTCGATGCCCGAAAGGATCATCCACCAGCCCGCCAGCGAGATAACCGTCCATAGCACCCCTCCAATCCAGCGAGCATTGGGATTCTGGGGACGCCGCTCCTCGGTGCGATCCAGATAATGGTACAAAAACAGACCTGTAAGAATAGGCTGTAGAATAAAAAAGGCATACTCTTCGATGGGCACATATCCAATTGTGAAGAGCACCCGATCGGGCCCGTACCACCACACCTCGTTTGCCACAAGGTAGTTATCCCAGGGGGTTGTGTATACAAATGCAATTAAACAAAGCAGCGGGATAGCGAGCAAGCCGCGACGTCCCCCAACGCCTCCCAATGGACGGGGGGCCGTAGCTGCCATAAGGAGGATGGGGGGAATCGTAAAGATAAGGTGGAATTGCAGGTACGAAAGTTCCATAGTAGTAGCAGAGGCTGCAGGGAGGGCAAAGCTATATGCGGTGGCGGTCGAGGTCCTTCAGCAAAATGCGGGCAGCATTGCGTCCAGAGGCTCCCATGATACCGCCGCCGGGGTGCGTGCTGGCGCCGGTGAGATACAATCCGTCGAGCGGCGCTTTATATTGCGACCAGCCCATAGCCGGACGATTTCCAAACATCTGGTCAATGCTCATTTCAACATGCATCACATTGCCGCGGTAGAGCCCCAGGTTGCGCTCTAACCACTCTGGATGTTGAAACAGTTGGCCCTCAATTGTATCTCGAATGCCAGGTGCATACGTCTCAAACGTGTCAATGAGCCGGTTGGCGATCGTATCCGCAATATCGTTCCAGGTTTTTCCGTTTGCGAGATCATACGGAAAGTACTGTCCCCAAAGCCAGAGCACCTCATGTCCTTCGGGAGCCAGTGTAGGGTCGGCAGCACTGAACGTCATAGCCACAAGCGGCGGATCGGATGAGGGCGCCCCCCCCAGGTATTCGCCATACGCACGGCTCAACTGTTCGGGCGATCGACACAGGAGCTGCAG
>CAZZCI010000103.1:0-4610 GCA_964653015.1 uncultured Rhodothermales bacterium | reverse complement strand
GTGAGCATACCCGACCCGCCCCGCGGACGCGCTACCCCGCCTTCGTGATACAGCGGATGCCACAATACAAAGGGGCCCGTCATCGGCTCGGTGGGCGGCGGCCCCGACTGGGCGGCCATCCACGATAGCATGGCCTGCAATTCGGGCGTATCGAAGTACTCTTGCACCACATGGCCGTACGGACGCATGATGGTACGCAATTCGTCTTGCCACTGTAGCTTCGACGACTCGCCCAGCACCAGGCTTTTGCCCAGTTGAAACGGGCTGGGTGTCCGCAAGAACATATCGCGCATGGTGCGGGCAAACCCCGACCAGTCATCGATGAACCGGCGGTAGTTGTCGCCCTCTCCCGGAAACGTCTGGTTCAGTTCGTGTACGGTCCGCTCCACATCGCGGTAAATGTAGACAGGGGTATCTCCAAACGGCGCAAAGAACAAGGGATCCAGATCAATGTACTCCAGCCCAAACCGATTCAGTTCCAGCTCATCAACAATGGGTGTAAGCCGTATCAATATGTGTGCACTGCCCCCCAGATCAAACTGATAGCCCGGCACAATTTCTTTGGTGGATACAGCACCTCCTACAATATCGCGACGCTCAAATACGCCTACGGTGTATCCGGCCTGTGCCAGATACGCACTACAGATGAGGGCATTATGCCCCGCCCCAACCATTACTACATCAAAATCCACGAGTCGCTACGAGATAAGTGCAACGTCTAAACGATCAGTGACTAAAGTATGCAACACACAACGCTAAGATAGAAGGAGAAGATGTTCGTATTTTGACAAACAACGAAACCGAAAGGCAACGTTTCGCGTGATTACTACCCCCTGTCAAGGGGGTGTGAATGGGATTTCCGTGCCGTCTGTGCCGACCAACCTTGTGTTGATATGAATTGGATCTATCAGGTTCTTGGCTTTTTTGCTGCGTTTGGACCGCTTCTGGTCCTCTTTGCGCTGTGGCATCTTATCTGGAACGGCGGCGATGGCTCCGATGGAGGGGGCGGTAACGATCCCGGATGGCGTCCTGGCCCTCCTCCTCCAACCAATGGTCGTGACCGGGTGCCGGTAGAGCGTCAGGAGCCGGCCGATCCGGTTTCGGAAACGTGGAGCCGTTCTGCCTAGTATTCTGCATCCACACGCCACTATTCACCCACCTCGTATCCTTTATAGTATGGGGGCTTGGATTGACATTTCGCGACGCCTTTCCCCTGCCACGCCTCCGTGGCCGGGCGACGTTCCGTTCTCGCAGACCTGGACCCAGCGAACAGACCACGGCGATTCGGTAAACTGTTCTGCGTTTCGGCAAAGCACCCACGTTGGCACCCATGCCGATGCCCCGCGCCACGTAACAGCCAATGGAGCAACCACCGATGCGTGGGGCCTCTCTCCTTTCATGGGCCCTGCCGATGTCGTCGTCGTTCCTCCAGATACCCGGTACGTTACCCCCGAACATTTGCACAAGACGACAACTCCGCGCATCCTCCTAAAAACAGAGTGCAGTAGCCGTCCCTCCGCACAATGGACAGCGTCGTTTCCTGCACTTTCCGTGGACGCTGTGCAGTGGATGCAGAATCACGATGTTGTGTTGATGGGTACGGATGCGCCATCGGTGGATCCTGCTAACAGCACCACGCTCGATGCCCACCACGCCTTGAACAACGCCGGCATTGTTAATCTCGAAAACCTACGCCTCGGATCGGTAGTTGCAGGCACCTACACGCTTATTGCTCTTCCCATGCCGTTGGCCCAGAGCGATGCCGCCCCGGTGCGGGCTGTGTTACATCCTGCTGCCGATCTCCTCAACGCCTCAACTTTATAGCCCTGTGGCTCGACATTCTACCCTCCCAGTACTTAACTTACACATAACGCAAAAACGCAACGCGGTTTGTTGCGTTTAGATATTTGCATTCCGAGTTGAGCGGCTCCAACCCCAACAATAGGCGAGCCGTTCAACCCTCCACTATTTTCCCGGACGTATCACCTAACGACTATGGATACCTTTGATCGTGCAGACCTTCGTGAGTTGGCCGAATACGAAGGCGATGTGTGCATCAGCCTGTTTATGGAAACGATGCGCAATGAATCCGACTGGTCGCAAAACACCATCCGGTACAAAAACCTGCTTCGGGATGCGCGGAATCTGCTGCGGGACCATGGCCATCGCGACGATGCCATTGATCGCATTCTGGAGCCGGCCCAGCAATTAGCCGATGATACCACGTTCTGGCGACAAATCAGTGACGGCGTAGCTCTTTTTCTTACGCCCGATAGCATGCGTGCATATCGTTTGCCGCTTCAATTTGAAGAGCTTGCTACCGCTGGGGCCCACTTTCACCTAAAGCCCCTCTTTCCGCTACTTGCCTCGAACAATCGCTTCTTCGTGTTGGCCCTTAGTCAAAACGAAGTCAAGCTCTTTCAGGGGACCCACCAGTCCATTGGCGAGATGGATGCTCGCGCCCTTCCTGAAAGTCTGCGCGATGCCGCCCCCATTGATGACTCGGAGCGCCAGATCCAAAACCGGACGGCCAACCGCACCCCCGGTGGACGCACCGATCAAATGTATCACGGACATCCTCAAGACAAAGACGACAACAGCCGAACGGTAAAACCTGAGTTGCAACAGTTCTTCCGCTCGATCAATGAGGGGTTGATGGAAGATCTCGCTGATGAGGATGCGCCCCTCGTCATTGCGGGGGTCTCGGAGTACCTTCCGATTTATCGTTCGGTCAACAGCTATCCGCATCTGGTTGACGATGCGCTGGTGGCGGGTAACCCAGAAGCCCTTCGCCCCACCGAACTACACAAAAAAGCATGGGACGTTGTCGCGCCCATTTTTGAGAAAAGCCAGCAGGATGCGCTGGCCTATTTCGATCAGCAGTACCATCAGCATGAAAACATGGCTTCGGGCGACCTGCACGAAATTGTGCCGGCGTGTGCCTATGGTCGTGTCGATACGCTGTTCGTACCAGTTGGCGAACATCAGTGGGGAAAATTCGATCCGGCCACGAATAAGGTGACCACTTTAGACCAGGGTGCGCCGGAAGGGTACGACTTGTTGAATTACGCTGCAGTACGGGCTCACCTTAATGGCGCAACGATTCACGCGCTGCGCCCGGAAAATATGCCGAACGGTCAGTTTGTAGCAGCCACCTTCCGCTACCCGGCTGATGTGTCGGCCACCGAGAAGGGCTAACACTTCCTTCACGAAAAGCAAAGCACAGAGAAAGGCGGCCCTCCAATTTTGGGAGGGTCGCCTTTTTGAATTCATGAGAGTCCTCTTGATTTTGTTATCCCCGATAAATAGTATTATCAGGAATTGAGATTAGATGTCTTCAGGAGCGCCCTCCTTCACACCAACCACACAGTTTCATGGAGCACTCGACAGATCGGGATAATTCAGCACCTACACCGGAGTCGCCCTCAGATCTGACCCCGTCAGAGACGGCCCAACCGTCCCCTAATACGGAAAGGCCCTCAAAAAAGCCGCCTACGAGCACCGGCTCTGAGCCCAATGCGCTAGTTTCGGTCGATTCGAGCTCTGAAACCGGCGCCCAGGACCCGCTGGTGCACACTTCAGTCGATGAAAGCACGAATCTGCTCGATATGTACTTGCGCCGTTACGAGCGCGATTCCACGCGGCGTGCCTATCGCACCGACCTGAAGCAGTTCTTTGGCACCACCGCAGTCCGGCTCCCCCTGGCACACAAAGCGACGTTCATGCATGTGAACCGACACATTCGCGAACTGGAGTCCAAGAACCGAAAGGCATCTACCATTCAGCGCCGTGTGTCTGCAGTCCGCGGTTTTTTTGACTGGCTGGTGGCGCTGGAGCTCGTCGAACGCAATCCAGCCGACGCCGCCCTGATTCGGAAAACACGTACGGCCAACAACACCGATCGGGCCATTACCTACCTCTCACGGGATCAGGCCAATCAACTGCTTCGCGCCACCGAAGAGGCCGGAGAGGCGGCAAAACGCGATCACGCTTTGATTCTCGTGCTATTGCATTGTGTGCTGCGCCGCTCGGAGGCCGCTGCCATGGATGTTGATCATATTCGTCCCCTGGGTCATTACTGGGTGCTCGACCTTCCCGATACGAAAGGCGGCTCCGATCAGTATGTAAAGATCCCGGCCCACGTGGTACAGGCCGTCGATGAAATGAAAGAGCACTATGGCATTGAAGAGGGTCCACTCTGGCGGTCGTTCAGTAATCGTAACCGTGGGGCACGCATTACTGGCGACGCGATCTATCGCATGGTCAAGCGTACCGCCGCTCGAGCAGACCTCGGCGACATTGGCGCTCATGCCTTACGCCATACAGGGTGTACGCTTGCGCTGGAATCGGGAGCGTCGATTCAGCAGGTGAAGACCCATGCGCGTCACAAAGACATCGATACCACGATGGCCTACATCCATCAGCGTGACAAACTCCGCGACAGCGCTGCCGACCGGATCAATTTGTAAGACTCAATGGATGGTGTGAACAGCGGGGGACGGTTTCGGGACGCTGGAGCATCCCCGCAGGCGTGGCGACGCAGAGGGGCCGTAAGGTCATGCCTGTTGTGCATCGCCACGAGAGTCACTCTGCGTAAAAGACGATAACCA
>CAZZCI010000102.1:4087-8193 GCA_964653015.1 uncultured Rhodothermales bacterium | reverse complement strand
GCTCGTATCGACTTTATGATGGATACGGATACCGGAGCAGTCTATTTCAATGAAATCAACACCATACCAGGCTCGTTTTCATTTTATCTATGGGAGCCCAGCGGCGTGCCGTTCGACGAACTGATGCACCGCATGATAGAGGCGGCCCAGGAACGCTTCGAATTGCAGGCGGGTCGCATCCAAACCTATGATGTGAACCTGTTGGCCGAGCGCAGCCTCTCGGGCCTCAAGGGCAGTAAGGGATAGTACCCTTACGATGCACGTGCTACGCGGCGCCGATGCGCTGCCCACCAGATGATGGGAAGCCCCATACTGTAGATATCCACGCCGTAGGTTTGCAAAAACCCCGCAACGGGTTCAGCGCCGGGCGTATGCATAAGTGCAGCAGCCCAGGCGAACATGATGAACACGAACAACAGACAATGACCTGCCCAAAAAATGAGCCAGTATGGGCGTTTTGGAAACACAGCGACCAAAAACAGGGCCGGTAGCAAAAACGTGACTCCTGCTGGGGCCGGCATAGATCGGTCAGCTCCGGATGGCAACTCCAGCCGCACGGGTCCCGCCGTAGGGCGCACCTGCTCCTCATGGTCGGCGCTCCACTGCAAGACGGGTACAGCGGCTTCGTTCAGGATAATAGCACGAGCCGGACGCCACGCGGTCCAGTACCCCACGAATAGCAATCCCATCAGAAGCAGACGTACTGCAATAGCCTGCAGAGAGCGTGTGACCGTATCGAGTGTCATCATAGATGCTTACTGCTCTGTCACACCTGAAAGTCATGTTCCAAAATTGTCATCGCGAGGAGGGCGCCCGGGGACTGACGCGGCGCTGTGAGCGCAGCGAACGAGTACTCTTGGGGTGCGATCTCATGCCGGATTGGGCGGCTGCACCCGGCCTGGAAGCAATGAGATTGCTTCGCTCCGCTCGCAATGACAAGGGTGTGGGTTTTCTCGGTACCTTTGGGATCCAAGCATTTCCCGCAAATTGAGGAGTGACACACTACTACGACAGCGCAGGTGCTGTTGAAGACGAGGGCTCTTCTGCATCAGGGTCAGACTCGGAAGACGACGACAACTGATCTTCGTTGAGATGCACCCACGCCATCCAAAGACCAAACACGACAACATAGAAGAAGGTGGTCATGCCAAACGAGTGCATCGGATCGAAGGCAGCCGGCCAGTACAACTGCAGCCCCAGCATAACCAGCACACGAAAGATATTTGCCAGATAAACAACGAGGATGCCTAACGGAATAAACCACAGGCGTCGCTTCCATGAGCCGGGAAACGCAGCTACAAATCCGATGAATAGCCCAATGGTTGTGAGTCCGTTGCAGCCGTTGATGATTTTCACCCCGGGCACCCCAGCCATGAGTACCGAGCGGTAGTCGGCAACCGCTTCAAATCCGAGTGCGCCCATTAGAAATGCGCTGACGTTGGCCACGTTTACAGACAGCCATTCATCGAGACGTCCGTCGGGCAATAGATACAGGTCGTACACGACATACCAGATGCCGTAGATGGCCAACCCCTTGAGCAAAAACTGAAATACAGATTGATATCGAGCCCACATGACGCTGCAGAGGGGTAATCGGTAGATGATTGATGCTCATTGAATTGATGATGTCACCCTTCCGTTCCTTACGCGCCTTTTGCCTCTGTAGCAGTGGGAACGGTACAATCATGCAAAAAGGAGCTCTCGCGGTAACGAGAGCTCCCTTTTCGCAACGTGATAAGTAATTGACTAACGGATTTACTCAGTCAAAGACGGACGTCCTGGTTCAGCAAAGGGAGTTACCGAAACTTGCTCGGAAGCCTGTCCCTCTGTGTCGCCGGTGAATCCCGTGATCCGGTAGTAATACGTGGTCCCGTTTTGCACTTCTGCATCAGTGAATGAATCACTGCCTGTTTCGTCAAGGAGCAGATCGTCATCTACATCATCGAACGGAGCAGTGTCCCGATACACAGCGAAGGAGGTAGCCCGAAAGTTAGACTCCGGATCTTGTCCTTCCCAGGTTAAGCTGACTTCAGCGTCACCCGACTCAGCGGTGACAGCACTGGGAACGGGGGGATCTGCATCGGTGCCAATTCGGGGCTCACCGGTCACCGGATCATCGTCGCAGGCTGCGAAGACAAAGCACAGTGTCAGAGCCAAGACGGCAGTGGTTAGCGATCGTGGTAATAATAAGCGCATAGAGAAAAAAGTCTTATGGGTTTGCAGTGTCGGAGGTAGACGATACATTTCGATCAGTTGAAGATCGCATGCCGCTATTAGATATTCGCGAGGCCCACCAGGAGAGGGAGCCCCTCTCCTGGTGACTCACGAAATAGCGGGTTATCGAACTACTGTGATCTTCTGCGTGAGCGTTTGCCCACCCACAGTCAGGCGTCCGAAGTAAACGCCGCTCGCCAACCCACTGGCGTCAAATTGCACCTCGTGGGTTCCAGCTTGCTGCTGTCCTTCGGTCAGCGTAGTGACCCGACGGCCAAGCACGTCATACACTTCGAACCGTACCTCTTCGGCTTCGGTCAGCGTGTATTCAACAGTTGCCTGTCCGCGTACCGGGTTCGGATACGCTGTGAGCGTGAGTTCTGTGGGCAGCACCTCGTCCACTTGCTGCTCAACGTACGCACTCGTACCGATGGCCACCTGTAGGGTGACGGGCTCATCACCAGGGGTGATTTCAACCGGTCCTTCGGTGCGCAGGTCGTATGTGGTGCCAGCATCGGCATGGAGCAGGGCAGCCTCATGGTTGCCCAGGGCGTCCAACCCATCGACATGCAACTCGACCGGCGTGTCGCCACGCGCGCTCAGCTCCAGGTCGAAGGTTTCACCCTCTCCACGCAGTATCCGCTGCTCGTTCATAACGAGGCGGTTTTGTGCGGCATCCACATCGCTATCGGGTTGGATACGGAGACTGACCATCTCAAAGTCCGTAGGCGGAGCAATGAGTGCATCAGCGGTAACCGATCCATCCGTCACGCCAAGCTGCACCGTCGAAGCGATGTCGCGCTCTTGTAACTGAGCGCTCAGGCGCAGCATTGGCGGCACATCGGCTTCATCGGTCGTTGCGGCGGCCATCGCGGCCTCCTCGTCATCCGAATCGCCGGGCTGCAGTACCATTTCGCTCATGCCTCCGTCGTTGAGGAAGTAATACGCTTCCCCATCGCGGGCCGTGGCAAATGTACTGTCGGCACTGAACGCGCCATTGAACGACCAGAGCGGATTGTTAATGGCCCCGTCGTTGAGCGCATCCATGTCCTCGATATCGAGGTCAATGCCCATCGGGTTGGAAACAATGTTCCAGCCGTCGTGCAGCGGGATAGCAACACGGCCATCCTCTTCCTGCAGCTCAATGGCCGTATGCTCAGCTTCGTAGGTGAAGCTTTCTTGGCTGGTGAGCCAGAAGCCACGTCCCGGCACGAAGGTGAACGCATCTGGAGCATCACTGAAGCGAATCAGGCCTCCATCGTCGTCTCCATCGTCCCAGAAGGCTTGCCAGTTCAAGCCGGCTTCGCCACTGATCAGATCCGTAAGCGGCGTCTCGATGACACCGGGGAGTCCAACCAGACGGTAGCTGCCGACTTCGCCATCGGCATCGCCGAAGTCTTGATCGACATTTACCGCAAGCTGACCAACGGTAGCGAGGAAGCCCGCTTGGGCGGTTCCATCGATATTGGATGCCGTGACGAGCACTTCAGCGCTGCCTCCGGCTATTGCCTCTACGGTGAGCTGGGTTCCATCAAGCTCAGCGTTTACGATGGTTTCACCACGCACTTCCAACTCGTAGTCGAGTCCGTCGCCAATCGGATCGCTGAACACGCCGGCAAGATCCACCTCGAAGGGGGCTCCGCCAAGTGTTAACGCTTGATCAGCAATGGGATTCTCTACGGTGGGTCCATCCGGTCCGACAACGGAGAGGATGGCGGTCAGCAGCGGTGATGTCCGGCTCGGATCGTTCGTTGAGATTGCGAGCTCATCTTCGTAGACATCGCGCAGGAGCCCTTCCGAGTCAAAGGTAACGCTTACCTCCTGGCTTTCGCCGGACTCAAGCGACCCAGAAATCGGATCCACCGCAGTGATGAAGTCTACCGGCGGGGCAA
>CAZZCI010000102.1:0-3987 GCA_964653015.1 uncultured Rhodothermales bacterium | reverse complement strand
TCAAGCGACCCAGAAATCGGATCCACCGCAGTGATGAAGTCTACCGGCGGGGCAACGTCAACGGCCAGATTGTTCTCCACATAGTCGGTGTTGAAAGCAATCTGGATACCATCGCTTCCGTCCAGGTTCTGAATGCCAATACTTGCTGCATCCGTTATGCCATCCATATCCAGATACTGGTAGCGAATAGCTCCATTTTCTGTCAGGATGATCTGGAAGGTGTAGGCGTCATCGGTAATCCCAAATGTCCACGGGGGCACTTCATCATACTGTACAATGAAGCGATCATTCTCGCTATCAGCGTACGCATAGATTTCGCCTCCCGCGCTGGGATCTAGATCAAACCAGAACGGCGCAATGCTTGGAGTCCCATCACCCGGAATTTCGCCAGTGATAAACCCAGGCACTTCTCCGGTGAAGGTAAGTGCTCCATTGTCGCCAACACTGATCTCAGAGAAGGTATCCCCGTAGAAGGGGAAGTCGAACGGCAGGTCTACCGTTTCGATCTGTTCATCTCCAATCGGAAGAGCCTCTCCATCCTCGGAGATATCCACCCAACTGAATGTCGGGCCGCCTTCTTCGTTGCTGTCGATCCAGGTGTAACCGAACTCATCGGGGCCGCCCGCGCCAAGAAGCACAGGGTGACCTTCACCGGCAAGCGGATCCACGTCTCCTTTGTCGAAGTCGCGGGTTCCACTGACAATGCTCGATGTGTTGTTCAGCTGTACGCCGGGCTGGTTGAGCGCCGCTTCTGCCGCAAAGGCGGGGAAGCTATACTCAAGCGTGCTACCGGCTGCTCCATCGTTCGAGACGGTCAGCGGCACATCGACTTCTTGGTCGGTTTCCTGGGTACTTTGCAGCACTTCAGGGCTGAGCGCCGTGACAGGCGCTTCAATGCCTTCTCCTTCAACAGGAAGCGTTACTGTCTCCTGATCGGGGTCGTTGCTTTCGATGGTAAGTTCACCTGAGCGGGTTCCCGCTGCAGTTGGAGCAAACTGCACGCTAACTTCGCGTGCTTCGTCTTCCGCACCAACGGCAAACGGCGTCTCCACGTCAACGATGAAGTCACCCGAACTGGAAGTAATTTCCTCAACCACCAGCGGATTTCCGTCTTCGTTGCCGACCTCAAAGGTGAGCGTGCTTGTGTTACCCACAATCAGCGCATCAAACTCAAGGCTTTCTGGGTTGAGCGTGAGCGAGGGGGGCCCCGCATCTACGAGCAACTCCGTGGGCACGTCGAGCGGACTGTTCACCGGGTCGTTGCTTAGCACGCGGATGCTACCGGCATATTGACCAGCAGGCACCTCGGTACCGTCGAACGTGACGGTGAGCTCTTGGCTTTCGCCCGGAGCCACGGTACCAGCGTCCGGTGAGAACGCAATCGCTTCATCTGGGATTGGAGGCAGGACTTCTGTCTCGCCTGCCTCGCCATCGGCTCGCAAGAGCCAGTTACCAGGGAAGCCCAGCGCATCGATATTGTCCGGGCCGAGGTCATTGTCGGTGAGATCCTCTGTATTGATATCACCGGAAGCCACAACCCATGAGGCACCCTGCGACGGGCTGCTTTCATCGATCGGAGCCGGGAACTGTCCGTCTGCATAGTCGCGGTACACCACGGCTACGAAGAACGTACCTTCCACTTCGGTGGGCTCGATCTCAACGGTTTGGAACTCATCGGTGTGCGGATTCTCGCTTGTGGTTTCAACGCTCTGCAGCAATACGGCATCGCTTGGATTGCCGTCATTGGTTGGATCGTCGTACAGCAAGAACTCCACCGTAGCGCCTTCAGGCAACTCGTCAGCTTCGCTACTTCCATAAGCCGAGGCAATCTCCGTAATAATCGGAGCACCTTCTACGACCTGGAATGCATTAAGCCAGAGGATATCGCCTCCACCAGCACCGAGTGCATTTTGACTGGATCCATCGTCAAGTTGATAGACAAAATCGCTGGCCTGGAACGGCATCGGCGTGGCTTCTCCAACAGGAGCAGCTGACGCAAAACGGTCAGTTCCTGCGGATGCAGCCAGGCTCTCGCCACGGTACGGAGCAGCAACCGCTGCAGGTGAGGCCAAAGAGGGATCCGAGATCAGTTCGAGCTCGAAATCCAGATCGGCTTCTCCCGTATTTTCGACGGTCAATGTCTCATCGCGCGTTTCGCCGATGGGTACAGTCACGTCGAACGATTCGGGATCTACACCCGCTGTGGGTGCTGGCAAGCCTTCACCGACCACAGCAACTTCAGCGCTGGGACGGTTTTCGGCGTTGCTTTCTACCGTAAGCGTTCCTACGCGTAGCCCGGTTGTTGTTGGCGTAAAGTCAACCGCAATGGTTGCCGTTTCGCCAAAGCCGAGCGAGTCTGTGCTCGTTGACACCGGCGTAAAGTCGTCGGAGTCAGAGACCACGTCATCTACAGCGAGCAGATCGCCGCCTTCGTTCGTTACCTCGAACGAGAGGGTAGCGGTTGCTCCCACCAATTGCGGCTCGTACTCAAGGACTTGAGGCGATACAGCAATTTGTGCGGGGCCGGCATCGACGAACACGTCGTACGGCACGTTGAGCGGACTATTTGCGAAGTCGTTGCTCAACAGGCGAATGCTTCCTTCGTAGGTGCCCGGTTCGGCAGTTGTAGCATCGAGGGTGACGGTTAGATCCGTCGCCTCATCGGGCGCTACAGTACCTGAGGTAGGCGATACAGCGACCACACCCGACGTTCCGTCGGCGCGCAGCAGCCAGTTCCCTGCGAAGCCAATCTCATCGAGGTTGTCTGGGCCCAATGCATTGTCGCCGAGATCACTCTCATTGACGCCTTGCGCATCGGCTACCACCCATGAAGCACCCTGCGACGGGCTGCTCTCATCGATCGGAGCCGGGAACTGTTGATCCACATAATCGCGATAGACCACGCCAATGAAGAACGTGCCTTCCACATCCGTCGGGGCAATGTCTACCACCTGAAACTCATCGGTGTGCGGGTTCTCGCTTGTGGTTTCGACCCGCTCAAGCAGTACGGCATCGCTTGGATCGCCGTTGTTTGTGGGGTCGTCGTAGAGCAAGAACTCGACCGGATCGCCTTCAGGCAGATCAGCTGCTTCACTGCTTCCAAACGCCGAGGCAATCGACGTAATGGTCGTGGCGCCTTCGATCGCTTCAAACGCATTCAGCCAGAGAATATCTCCGCCACCCGCGCCCAGTGCGTTTTCGCTGCTTCCATCATCAAGCTGATAGACAAAGTCGCTGGCCTGGAACGGCACTTGCGAGGCTTGTCCGATCGGCCGCTCCGAAGCAAAGGCGTCGGAGGGGGAACTTGACGTGGTGCGTCCTTCAAACGGAGCCGCGACCATTTCGGGGTCTACGTCCTCTCCGTTGGTGATGACGATCGCCTCAAAGTCGAGATCACTTCCGCCGGTGTTGTCAACGGTGAGCGTCCGTTCATCGGTCGCTCCGACGTCAACAGTGGCTTCGATGCTCTCGGGATCTACGCCAATGACCGGAGCCGGAAGGCCTTCGCCGGTCACGTCAACCGTTACGGTTTCATTGTCTACGGCGTTGCTCTCAATCGTGAGCGTACCGCTAATGTCCCCAACCGATGTGGGGGAGAACGTCACCGGGACCTCGCGCGCTGGATCAGCAAACCCAACGGTAAAGGGCGTCTCGATATCGACGGTGAAGTCGTCGCTGTCGGAGGTGATGCTGGTTACTTCCAGATCATCGCCGCCCACGTTATCGACAAACAGACTTTCGGTGGCCTCATCGTTTTCGATCAGACTGCCAAAGTCAATCTCGTCGGGATTCACCGCAATGGCGGCCGGTCCGGCGTCAACGGTGATATCGAACGGAATCAGGGTCGATTCAGCATTCGGATCATTCGTCGTTAGCGCCAGCTCATTTTCGTAGGTGTCTGGCGCAACGCCTTCAGCATCGAGCGTAATGGATACATCGTCGCTATCGCCTCCAGCGAGTGAGCCCGAGGCCGGGTTCACATCCGCG
>CAZZCI010000101.1:4169-8215 GCA_964653015.1 uncultured Rhodothermales bacterium | reverse complement strand
GGCGACGTGGAATCCTGATGGGCGTCGCGCAAGGAAACGGTGAGCGCCTCTCCACAGTGGGGGCATGTGTAGGTAGGAGCAGTCTCTTTGTTGTGATTACGCACAGCCGCTTTTCGTTCTTTAGCGATCTCCTCTACAAACCCCGACCCCAAAATGCTGGTTGGTAAGGCAAACAATCCAATGCCAATGATAGCAACACACGCTGCCATCACGCGCCCAAGCCCCGTTATAGGTGTCACATCGCCATATCCGACGGTGGTAAGCGTGGCCACCGCCCACCACATCGAATGCGGAATGCTCCCAAACGTCTCGGGTTGCACATAACGCTCCGCGTAGTACATGAGCGAAGCCGAGATAAGCAGTAGCAAAAACATCAGTGCGCTCGTCATGATGATTTCGTGTCGCTTCGAGCGCCAGACATTGGCGAAGAGCTGCAGCGAACGCAGGTAGCGTCGTAGCTTGGCCAGCCGTGCGATACGCATCAAGCGGAGCACGCGCAGAAACCGCCCATCGATGCCCAAGAAGGGGAGAAAGAAGGGTAAAATCGCGAACAGATCAATCAGTGCCAACGGAGAGCGCGCCCATTGCAAGCGCCCTCGCCATCCATCGTCATAGTCCGGATTCAGCGTACATGACCAGAGTCGCCCTGCATATTCAACTGTAAATACCAAGACGGCGCCTACCTCAAACCAGTAAAACCACGGGGCATACGCAGTGCGAACAGACTCAACCGATTCCAAGATCACGGCCGCTACGCTGAGCACAATAAGTGCCATAATGAACAAATCGAGGCGTGCGCCCCATACGGCCAGCGTGGAAGGCTCTGCCCCAAACGTAGCTTTGATGCGCTTTTCAGGATTTAGCAGTTGGTACACTGCCCGGCGCACGCTACGCACTGACAAAAACGACCGGCGTGGTGTCATAATAGGACGTTCGATGGATAAAGAAATTAGACACAGGAATCACTGCACGATACGCGCTCCTTGCTGTGATTGCAACCCGCAGGGCCAGGTACGCACAATCCTTACACGAGAACTGTGTGTAATTTTCGTGTCTGCTTTGTACGTTGCACAAGCGGCTTGCATTATTGCCGCATACCGTCCTTCGCAGACCTTCCTCGAACTTTTCTTGTGCTCGCATGGCCGACGATACTTCGACCACAGAATCTCGTCCAGATACTACGCCCGATGATGATCAGCCCGATGGCCTATCAGGGCGCTTTCTGAACTTCGTGGAACGCACCGGCAACGCGCTTCCAGAGCCGGTAACGCTGTTCTTCATTTTCATCGGCATCACCATGCTGATATCGCTTATCGTGAGCGCGCTGGGCGTGAGTGTAGACCACCCTCGAACCGGCGAAACCATTGTCGTGGAGAGCCTCTTCTCAGGGGATAATATCCAGCGGCTCTTTACCGATATGGCGGACACATTTGCCGATTTCCCTCCGCTGGGATTGGTCCTTGTTGTTATGCTCGGCATTGGCGTGGCCGATAAGTCAGGGTTTATTGGAGCCGCACTGGGGTCGTTCATGCGCGCAGTTCCCAACGCCCTGCTCACCATGACGATTGTCTTTACGGGCATCATGTCAAACATGGCCGTTGATGCGGGATACGTGGTGGTGATTCCGCTTGGAGCCTTGCTCTTCTATGGAGCCGGACGGCATCCGTTTGCAGGACTCGCAGCTGCCTTTGCCGGGGTGTCTGCTGGCTTTAGCGCAAACTTACTTCCCTCTGCAATCGATGTACTCCTTGCGTCGTTTACCGAACCGGCAGCGCAAATTATCGCCGAGGACTATGCCGTTACGGCAGTGGCGAACTACTATGTCATTGTAGCGCTTGTGCCCGCTTTTGTCATTGCAGGATGGCTCGTTACCGACTACATCGTCGAACCATACCTTGGCGACTATGAGCCCCCAGAGGACTTCGAGGAAGACGAAAACACCTCCGAAGACCTAACTCCGATAGAGCGCAAAGGACTGCTTTGGGGCGCCCTCACGTTCTTTGTGACTATTGCTGCGACCTCCCTGCTTATTATTCCAGAAAATGCTGCGTTGCGAGGACCAGAAGGCGGCTTCGAACCCACCTTCGATGCAATTGTCGGACTCATGGTGGTAATCTTCTTCTTGCCTGGTCTGGTCTACGGCATTGTAACCGAGAAAATCAAAAAAGATAAAGACGTTACCGATATGATGTCGGAGACGATGTCTGACCTCGGCGTCTATATCGTGCTGGCCTTTGCAGCAGCGCACTTCGTCGCAATGTTTAGCTGGTCGAATCTTGACATGGTGGTTGCTATCAAGGGCGCTGAGTTCCTAGAGATGCTGGAAACCACCGTAGGATTAAGTGGCATCCCGCTCATCATTGCGTTCATCTTCGTATCCGCATTCATCAACCTGTTTGTCGGTAGCGCCTCGGCCAAGTGGGCTATCATGGGGCCAACCTTTGTACCGATGCTGATGCTTATGGGCTACTCCCCAGAGCTTACCCAGGCAGCCTACCGTATTGGCGATTCGTTTACCAATATTCTGACCCCGTTGCTTCCGTATTTCCCGCTCATCATCGTGTTTGCTCAACGCTACGAGAAAAAAGCTGGAATCGGAAGCATCATCGCCATTATGCTGCCTTACTCCATCGCCTTTGGTATCATTGGCACCCTGTTACTGGCTGCCTGGATCTTTCTAGGCATACCGCTTGGCCCAGATGCGCCGCTCTTCATTGACGTGTAACACGCTGCCTTATCGATGCAGAAGACCCTTACGCCCGCTTGGCTTTCGGCTGAGCGGGCGTTTTTTCATAACAGACTGAAGCCTTCTATAAGTCCAACACGGCAGAACCTTCATACATCGTAAGCACCATGCCAACAAACAGCTTTCATTTTTTGCAGCCTAGGCATTGCATTTCGAAGAACTAATGTGCACATTGTATCTACACCCCATTACCGATTCGGCACTCGTTGTTCGTGTGCGCCCGCTTGGGCTCACCTTCTGTGGTGCCGACCGCATCTTCCCATAAGGTTTTGACGGTACTATGAGTAACTATCCGGCCCATGCCGAACTGGGCGACTTCAAAACGCTTGAGCAGTTTGTTCTTGAACAACAAGATCAGTTCGAACATTCTACCGGCTCGTTTTCGCGACTGCTGCACGATCTTAGTCTGGCTGGCAAGATCGTAAACCGCGATATGCGGCGTGCGGGGCTGCTTGACATTTACGGCACCACCGGCGAAACCAATGTGCAGGGCGAGGTTCAGCAGAAAATGGATGCCCTGGCCCATAAAGAGTTTGTGCTGGCGCTGCGCCGTGGAGGTGAGTGTTGCCTCATCGGTTCTGAAGAGCATGCTGAAGCCATTCCCATTAGCGCAAAGAGCGAAACGGACGGCAAGTACATCGTGCTTATGGATCCGCTCGATGGATCCTCCAACATCGATGTAAATGTATCGGTCGGTACGATCTTTAGCGTCTACCGCATCCCCGATGACGTCGACGAAGAGCCCTCACTCGATATGGCGCTGCAACCAGGCACCGATCAGGTGGCAGCCGGATACATCGTGTATGGCTCGTCTACAATGCTCGTCTACACCACCGGCCATGGCGTGCATGGGTTTACGCTAGACCCTAGCATTGGCGAGTTTCTTCTCTCGCACCGCAACATTCAAACCCCGAATCGCGGACGTATCTGCTCCATCAATAGTGGCTACTACCACGCCTTCGAAGAAGGGCTACGGTCCTACCTCGATTGGCTGCAAGAATACGACGAAGACGACCCCAATCGCCCTGCCAAAACCCGATACATCGGCTCTTTTGTATCCGACTTCCATCGCAACCTGATGCAAGGCGGCATCTACATGTACCCGGCTACGCAGGGCAGCCCCAATGGCAAGCTTCGTCTGATGTATGAGGCCAACCCCATGGCGTTTATCGTCGAACAAGCGGGCGGCATGGCTACTGACGGGCGAAACCGCATCTTGGACGTTACCCCGGAAACGCTTCACCAACGCACCCCGCTGTTTATTGGCAGCCCCGATATGGTGAAGCGTGCGGGCTCGTTT
>CAZZCI010000101.1:1211-4069 GCA_964653015.1 uncultured Rhodothermales bacterium | reverse complement strand
GAAGAAAAGCCCCACCTGCACGAGCTGCTCAAAACGCCGTTTAAGCGCTACCGAAACGACCTGGTTGTAAACTGGGTGCTACCAAGCCGCCTCGACTTTGAAACCGAGCGCTACGTATTTAGCCGCCTACTCAAGAACGACTTTGGAGCCGGCGGCTGCCATGATAACCTGTGGCTTGCTTTTTATCGTCCGCATACGAAGCGGCTTAAGGATGTGCAGATCTCACACCGTATCGACCCGGATGGCTTTCAAGTCGGCGTCTTTGTGGGCGCACACGCAACGGATCTGCTTAACCAGGCCCAGCAGCATATCAAACAAGCGCCAGCTACGTATCTGGATTACGTAAACGCATGCTTGACACGCGAGGGCGAGCAGTGGCGCTTTTATTACCGCACCCGTCGCGGCGCCGACCCGGTCTATCACACGGATCGGCTAACCGAAGTACCCGATGCACTGAACAAGGCCACAGGCATCTGGCTGCGCCGCTTCATGCCTCGCGATCAGGTGCTCGAATGGGGCGCTCGGCTTGTCAGTGAAGCGTTACAGACTGTTCGATGTGTCTGGCCCATCTACCGGTTCTATCTACAGTCGCCACCGGTATAATGCGCGTAATAAGCTTGTCTGCTGCATGGCACGCGTAGCTATCGCATAGTTTTTGCGGCCCCTTGAAGCATGCGCAGTTATAGGCGTCTTCCACCACTGTAGAGATGCAACGGCCGTATGTGTTCATGCCCGTACGCTCCGCTGTCAGGTGCTCCCGTCGAGTGCGCTAACAGTCGTTCCACCTAACATCCTACCATCGATACTGCATAATGACGGACAAACGGAGGCATTTTCCTTCAACAGTGCAGATGGTAGCCCCCTTGTTGTTTTGCTGTATCAACTACTGATTTTTTCGTTATGCATCAGCCTGTTTCTAGGCCCCACACAACGTCCAACGCTGGGCGTGTTCAAGACGGATTGCGCATTCGTCCGGGCAAACCGTATCCACGGGGTGCTTCTTGGGATGGTATCGGCGTAAACTTTGCCTTGCACAGCGCCCATGCCGAAAAAGTAGAATTGCTGTTGTTTGATGCCCCCACCGACGAGCACCCCAGCCATGTATTTGAAATGCACGAGCAAACGGGGCCCATCTGGCATGGCTACATCGTGAACTTGCGCCCCGGCCAGCTCTACGGATATCGCGTTTATGGGCCGTACAATCCTGACGAAGGCTTGCGATTCAATCCAAACAAGGTCCTGCTTGACCCTTACGCAAAGGCGATTGGGCGCCCACTTGAGTGGCACGAGAGCCTGTACGGCTACGACACCACCAGCTCGCAGGCCGACCGTTCTTTTTGTTCGCTTGATAGCGCCCCTCATGCTCCGTTGGGGGCCGTTGTCGAAGAAACCTTCGCCTGGCAGCGCGACCGCTCGCCGGGAATTCCTTGGGAGGAGACCATCATCTACGAAACGCACGTAAAGGGGGCTACGCAGCGCCATCCCGATGTCGCCCCAGCGCTCCGCGGTACCTATCTGGGGCTGGCCTCGGAGCCGATGATTGATCACTTCAAGAGTCTGGGCATCACTACAGTTCAGCTCTTGCCCGTTCATGCCAAACTCAACGACCACTTTCTCGTCGAAAAGGGCTTGACGAATTATTGGGGATACAACACCCTTGGGTATTTTGCCCCCGAGCCGTCATATGCTACGAATGGCCCAGTTAGCGCGGTGCGCGATTTCAAGATGATGGTACGTGCGCTCCATGCAGCAGGGCTTGAAGTCATCATTGATGTGGTATACAATCACTCATGTGAAGGCAGTGAACTTGGCCCCACGCTTTCGTTGCGCGGCATCGACAACCAAACATACTATAAGCTGAATCCCGATAATCCACGGTACTACATGGACTACACGGGCACGGGCAACACCCTTGACCCCGGCGATCCGTACGTGCTGCAGCTTATTATGGATAGCCTGCGGTACTGGGTACTGGAGATGCATGTGGATGGCTTCCGGTTTGACCTTGCCTCAACCCTTGCCCGCGAGTTGTACGATATTGACATGCTCGCCCCTTTCTTCAAAATCATTCAGCAAGACCCGGTCCTCAGTCAAGTTAAACTGATTGCCGAGCCGTGGGACGTAGGGCCTGGAGGCTATCAGGTGGGAGGCTTTCCCTGGCAGTGGGCCGAATGGAATGGGCGGTACCGCGACTCGGTGCGCAGCTTTTGGCGCGGCGACCGTGGATACAATGGCGAAATTGCCACCCGCATGGCCGGATCGAGCGACCTCTACGAACGCTCAGGCCGCCGCCCGTTCGCTTCCATCAATTTTGTAACGGCACACGACGGGTTTACGCTCGAGGACCTTGTGAGCTACGAGGAGAAACACAACGAAGCCAATCGTGAGGATAACCAAGACGGACACGACCACAACATCAGTATCAACTGCGGTGTTGAAGGGCCTTCAGAAGATCCCGTGGTACTCGCCTGCCGCGAGCGTCGCAAACGCAGCCTGATGAGCACGATGCTGCTCTCGCAGGGCGTGCCCATGATTCTGGGAGGCGACGAACTCTCTCACACACGCGGCGGAAATAACAATCCGTATTGTCAGGACAACGAAACGACGTGGTATAACTGGAACCTGACACCTCGCAAAGAAAAGTTTTTAGAGTTTGTAAAGGGACTCACCTCTTTTCGAAAAGCGCACCCAAGCTTTCGACGACGTCACTTTTTAAGTGGGCCTGAAGAGGAAGGCCTTAGTGATGCGCTTTGGTGGCATCCCGATGGACGCGAAATGACCGGTTCTGACTGGGATGACGATCAGTTGACCACGTTTGGGTTTGTGCTTCGTGGATCGCTCCCCGAAAAAAATTCACG
>CAZZCI010000101.1:0-1111 GCA_964653015.1 uncultured Rhodothermales bacterium | reverse complement strand
CAATTGGGTTTCCGTTCTCGTATCTCTTTACCTCACGCTGCTACGTGCTTCCATGATGCAGAAGGTGCAAACCATCCCCCTGGACGAACTCTCCGATGATGTTAAGCTGTCGAAGCAAACCATCGTGCGATGGATAGACCGGCATCTGATTGAGGCGTCGTTGGACTGGACCCTTTCGGAGGACAATGAGGAAGTCCGTACCATCGAAATATCAGATGACTCGCTTGATTTCCTGCGGTCGTTCGCTGAGGAATATCGCGAAGATGTGGTGAGTCGCACGGAAGCGCGCCATATCCTCAAGCAAATTGACCGCAAAAAGATCAAAAAGCTGATCCGTGCCGGCGATGTCAAAGATGTGGAGGTGGATGAAGAAACCCGCATCGTAGTCGGCAGCATTGAGGATTACCTGCGCCAGCGCGAGGGCAACGGCGAAGAGGAAGAAGAGTAGCAGGCTCGGATCCAGCATATCGGCTTCGCTGAACGAAAACGCTCGCCTACCACGCTGTGTGGAAGGTCGAGCGTTTTGCTATGGGTGTATGGGAAGGTTGGTGTATGATAAGGGTAGCAGCATGAGCAGATGAATGAACATCCCCTCTCCCCCGAATTGGATACCCCCTTCCTTGAATGAGTACACTGTCCGGAGGTCGCATTGCATTGAGACAACACGACAGAAAACGCATATGCTGAGTAGAAAAATTTTGCTAATCGTAGTCGGCCTGCTGCTCGTTGCCTGTGGTACTGAGCAGCAGGACGACGAAGGAGGACCAGGCTTTGAAGGTACCTGGGAACCACTTCCAAATCTTGAACTGAGCGAATATGGTCTTTATGCAAGTTTCGATGCTAATGAGCGGTATCTGGCCTGGATTGAAATGTACGAAAATCAGGTGTTTGTTTATGATTTAAATGCGGATACCTTGGCCCATCAAATTAGCATTCCGAGAGGGGAGGGGCCTGGGGAAGTAGAACGACTTTTCAGTCTGGCTATCAATGAGAATAACAACATTTTCCTCACACGTCAAAATGATCCGCGTGTGCTCCGCCTGAGTGCAACAGACACTGAGGATGTTGATATGCTGCAGCTTGCAGAGATCCCTGCACGAATAAAACCAAC
>CAZZCI010000100.1:1893-8266 GCA_964653015.1 uncultured Rhodothermales bacterium | reverse complement strand
GTGTCGAAGGTCGAGCGCGTGTATCGCTCGGGGCCGCGGCGCGTGATGCGATGCATGACGTGCTGTCCTTGCGGACCCACGGGCATCACCAGGCGTCCGCCCTCTGTGTGTAATTGATCGAGCAACGGCTCGGGAACGGTGGGCGCCCCGGCCGTCACCAATATCCCATCGTAAGGAGCAAACGCGGGCCAGCCGTTGGTGCCGTCTGCACAACGCAACCGCACCTTGTAGCCCAGCGTCTTGAGACGGTGACGCGCACGATGCGAAAGCGCAGCGTGGCGCTCTACGGAGAAGACCTGCAAATCCATTTCGCAAAGCACTGCGGCCTGATACCCGCTGCCCGTTCCAATCTCCAGCACACGGCTTCCAGGAGCCAGATCAAGCAGATGCGTCTGATACGCCACGGTAAATGGCTGCGAGATGGTTTGATCGTGCCCAATGGGGAGCGCCTCGTCTTGATAGGCCCGCTCTCGAAACGCCGGCTCCACAAACCGATGTCGTGGCACCCGTCCAATGGCCTGCAACACGCGCTCATCATCAACGCCGCGGTCACGTAACTCCTCGACCAGTTGCCGGCGACGGTGTTGGTAGATCCGATCGGATGCGGAAGAACCCATGCGGTGCAGCGCACTAAAGCGAATAGAGTCGATTAGGCTGACGTCAGCGTTGAGGCCGACGACGCGCTCAAGGCATTATGCAGATAGGTGGACAACTCATCGGGCGTAATGTTCGATATGAGCGCGCCGTCGCGCGAAACCGATATGTTGCCGGTTTCTTCCGACACAATCACCACAAACGCGTCGGTTTGCTCCGTGAGTCCTACGCCCGCGCGGTGTCGCAGGCCCAGCTGCGGACTTAGTTTCATGCTGGTCGATACGGGCAAGATACACCGCGCTGCTTCAATACGCCGATCGGCAATTATGACGGCTCCGTCGTGCAGGGGGGTCTCTTTATTGAAAATGGTAAGCAGCAAATCGCGCGACACTTCCGCCTGAATTTTCTCGCCACTCTCGGCATAGCTCCTCAGTCCTGTCGTACGCTGAAACGCCATCAGAGCGCCCGTTTGGGTTGTGCTCATTTCTTTGACCGCAGACACGGTGGCCTCGATCACCTCTTCCTGCCCGTCTGTAGACACAAACTGCCGGATGAACGGATTCCGCCCCAACAGCAACAGCAACCGCCGTACTTCCGGCTGAAAGATGATGATTACCGCAAGCACAAACACCTGATTGAAATAGCTGAACACCATGTTCAGCACTTTCATGTCGAGCACCCACACCGCCAATTGAATGGCAAAGAGCGCCCCCAACCCAAGCGAAATTTGAACCGCGATGGTGCCCTTCATCAGCCGGTAGAGCTGATACAGCAGGAACGACACCAGCGCCACCTCAATGAAGTCGCCAGGCCCAATACGTAAAATGTCGAGAAGCGTCACCGCAGAAGTTTAGGGCGTGAGATGAGCAGGATCACGAATCATATCGGCCACACGGAGGGCATCGGCAGTGGCAGCTACGTCATGGGTGCGTACGAGGCGGGCGCCGTGTTCAACCGCAACAACCGTAGCAGCAAGCGAGCCATACAAACGGGCATCAACCGGTGCGGGCGCCGACACCGACTGAAGAGCGGCTCCAATGCTGCTTTTGCGAGACACGCCAACGAGAAGCGGGCGTTCCAAATCAAGAAGCGCATCTAACCGGCCCAGCATTGCCAGGTTGTCGGCGTGCGACTTGGCAAACCCAAAGCCCGGGTCTAGTACCACGTCGGTAACGCCAGCGTCGGTGGCTGTGTGAAGTGCCTGCTGTAACGCGGTACGGAGGGAGTGCATCAGATTATCGTACGACGCGTCGTGGGGCATTTGCCCGGGGCGTCCCCGCGAGTGCATAAGAATCAGAGGCGCCTCATGCCTGGCTGCAACATCAGCCATTTCGGGGTGGAGGCGAAGCCCGGTGATGTCATTGATGATGTGGGCGCCCGCCTCCAACGCGGCGTCGGCAACACGAGGCTTGTACGTGTCAATTGAAAGGAGCATGTGGGGGGCATCTGCATGGAGCGCCTCGACCACCGGAAGCACCCGGTCGAGCTCGCGCTGCTCGGCCACCTTGGCGGCGCCCTCGCCGTACTCGCGCCCTCCCGGACGGGTTGATTCGCCACCAATATCAATGACATCGGCCCCGGCGTTCCACATGGTCTGCGCACGGGCCACCGCATCGTCTACATCCAGATACTCCCCACCATCGGAAAACGAGTCGGGCGTTACATTTAACACGCCCAAGATGCGTGTTCTAGTACGACAATCTAACGTGTGGGCGCCGCACGAGAGCACATAAGGATGCGACGAGGCCGAAAACATAGCGCCGATGGTTAATTATTGGCGGGTAGGCGAACCTTTCGAACATGAAAGGATACTAAGCAGCGCATAAAATCGCGCGGCAGCCCCCACAGTTTGGTAGAAAATTGTTGCGCGTTTCGGTGTGTGCTTGCTGTTCCCCCAGGAGCAATTGTATACGGATACACCGAAGCTCCACTTTTATTCATTGATGTGTGTGTTTATGAATGCTCTTCTTCAAGCGTTGCTGCGTTACGTAGGTCCTCTGCGTCGTGTGCACACGTTTCGGGGTGCACCAGTACAAACCCAGCATGAGTTGCTGCGCTACATGTTGAATCACGCCGCCTCCACCGAATGGGGGCAGCGCTACAATTTTGCCAGCATAGCGCGGCAAAACGATGTGGTAACGGCCTACCAAGACCGCGTCCCGCTGCATACGTACGACGATATTGCTGCCGATGCCGAACGCATTCGCAACGGCGCTGCTGATGTGCTGTGGCCCGGCACCGTCGACCATTTTGCTGTTTCAAGCGGCACCGTGTCCGATGGCAAAGTGATGCCGGTTACGCCCTCAATGATTGATTCCAACCGGGGCTTTAGCGTGGGGGTAGGACTCAACTACCTGGCGCAAACCGGCAAATGGCGGTTTTTGCTTGGGCGTCACCTTACCCTTCCCGGACGCGTGGCTGAGGACCCAAACTATCCGGGCACTCATGCAGGCGAAGTGAGTGGTATTTTGGCTAAGCATGCGCCAGGCTTCTTTAAAGCCATCTTCCAAGCAGTACCGAACGAAGTATCGTTCATCGAAAACTGGGAGGAGAAACTCAAAACCATTGCCGAACGCACCGTTGACCAAGACATCCGCCTTGTGGTGATGGTCCCCTCGTGGGCGCTTGTGTTCTTTCAAGATGTCATTGACGCCTACAACCGCCGCTACAACGCCAACGCAACCACCGTCCACGAAGTGTGGCCGAACTTGCAGGTGTTCATATCGGGCGGCGTAGCGCTACGCTCCTACCGCGATCAACTGCAAGAAGCGGTCGGCGGCCCCATGGACTTTATTGAGACCTATGGCGCTTCGGAAGGCTTCTTTGCGTTCCAAGACGATGTAAACGATCCATCGCTGCTTCTACACCTCAACAACGGCGTATTTTACGAGTTCGTGCCGATGGATGAGTACGGCACCGAAAACCCCACCCGTCATACCATTGGTACCGTAGAACCTGACGTGCGCTATGCGCTCTATGCAACTTCGTTTAGCGGCTTGTGGTCGTACGATGTTGGCGATGTAGTGCGCTTCACCTCGCTCGATCCCTACAAGATTCAAGTAGCGGGACGCACGAGCGAAATGATCGACAAGTTTGGCGAAGCAATCTATTCCGATGAAGCCCGCCAGGCTTTACGCACGGCCTGCGACGCAACAGGCGCCACATTTGACCACTACCATATTGCACCGGCCCCCATGCGCTCGGGCGAGGCTCCGCACCACGAGTGGATCATAGAGTTCGACACGCCCCCCGCTGATATGGAGGCCTTCCGCAAGGCCATTGACAACCATCTACACGAGGTCAACCGGCACTATCACATTCGTCGGCAGTCGCGCGGCGTAGGCATGCCTGTAATTCGCGCCGTGCCCGATGGCACCTTCTACGCCTGGATGCAAGCCACCAACGAACAGGTGAGCAGCCAAACCAAGGTGCCCCGCATGAGCGCCGAACGCACTGTGGCCGACCAGATTCTGAAGGTGCAGCCCTCCGCTACGTCCGCTACGCCGCCGGCCGACCCGATGCCTTCAACCTAAGGCATGACCTGCAGCAGACCTGCGCGATCATCGTGTGCAGGGTACGCTGAATCGAAAGCAATCTTGTTCAGGATCGGTACACGTTGGAACAAGGCGTTACGTGGCTCGTGGTGAAGGAGCAGCACGCGGCCCATCTATAGATCCGTTGGAAACCGATACGACGTAGTGGTATTTTCTCTCAACGACCGAAATGATGGGACAGCACGGCCCAAGATGTGGCCGGCCCCGTTCTTGCCCTTCTATGCCGCCCTGTGGCCGTTGACTCAGCCTGCTCATCTCCGCTATGGCTGCTCCTGCTCCCTATCGCCCCGTTGCAGCCTGTGGAGCAGGATACCGTCTAGAACGTGCTCAACACGAATGGCCGCCGCCACGCCGTTTGTCTCCGTTGCACGACAGGCCCCTGGATGGGCATCCGCTGAACAAGCCACGCACCGCCCCCCTCGTGCTTTCGATTACACCACCACATATTCTGGTGTAGCGCATGCACTACGCTGCGCTCCGCCCCCATCGTCACCATTGCATCCATAAACCCCTAGGAGCTTTATGTACGTTCCGCGCGAGCAACGCATGTTGGATCAGTATCTTCAGGAAATCGGGAAGATCGACCTGCTCGAACCCGAGGAAGAGGTAGAACTGGCCCGACGCATCAAGCAAGGCGACGAAGAAGCCCTTCATCAACTCACCCGCGCCAACCTCCGCTTCGTCGTATCGGTCGCCAAAAAGTATCAGGGCCAGGGCCTCTCGCTCTCCGACCTGATCAACGAAGGCAACTACGGTCTCATTAAAGCCGCCAAGCGCTTTGATGAAACGCGTGGATTCAAATTTATCTCGTACGCCGTATGGTGGATCCGCCAGGCCATCTTGCAGGCACTCGCCGAGCAAAGCCGCGTCGTTCGCCTGCCTCTCAACCGGATTGGCGTTATCTCGAAGATCCGCAAAGCCAGTGCGCGCCTACAGCAGCGGTACGAGCGCAAGCCCAATATCGAAGAGCTGGCCGACGAGCTGGAGATTGAACCAAAGAAGGTACGCGAAGCCCTACAGCACACCAGCCGCCACCTCTCGGTGGATGCCCCGTTCAACGACGAAGATGACAATAGCCTGCTGGACGTGCTCCCCGACGACGAGTCGGATGCCCCCGACGATGAGATGCTCGGCGAATCGGTCAAAATTGACATCGAGCGGGCCCTCAACGACTTGCACGACCGCGAAGCCGAAATCACACGCCTCTACTTCGGCATCGGACGCGAGCACCCGCTTACGCTCGAGGAAATTGGCAAACGCTTCGGCCTGACCCGCGAGCGCGTCCGCCAGATCAAAGAAAAAGCCTTGCGCAAGCTCCGCAAACGGCACCGTCGCGAAGACCTTCAAATTCACGCCAAGTAGATCGATTTGACGCACTGATACACAACTACGTACACAGCACAGGCATCACCCCGCATCGCCGCCTGTTCGGCGGGGAAGTTCGATGGGGAAACCGGAACGTACATGCGCTGTGTGCCTTCATTTCAAACGCCCCGTGGTTGAATCTGCGGGGCGTTTGTGCGTCCACTGCAACCGCCCAGGAACTGCCCATTGCGCCTACCGTAGCGCTACCGCACTCCCATTCATCCGGCTCCATATGCCGGATGAACGGGCTGTCCTCTGCTTGTTCTTGCTTACCTGCGCGCCCTCTGTTGATATGGCCCTTACACCCGACGAAGTCGAACGCATCGCCGACCTGGCCCACCTCTCGTTCTCTGACGACGAAAAAGAGCAACTGGCCAGCGAGATGAGTCGCATCCTCGACCACATCGACACGCTTAACGAACTCGACACCGCCGGCGTACCGCCCCGTGCCCACGGCATCGACCCCGAAACCGCCACACGTGCCGATGACGCCGAACAGCGCATCAGTCGCGACGACGCGTTCGCCAACGCCCCCGACACCGATGGCGAGCACTTTCGCGTGCCGCGTGTCATCGAGTCGAATGGGTAACCCCGCCGTCTGTAAAGCTGCCTCCCACCCGTTTCTGATCTGCTTGCCACCTCCGCATGGCTGATTCGTCCCACTCGTTTTCGCCTGGCTCCGACTGGAAAACTCTGGCACTGCATCACGGGCTGCCGCTGCTGGCGTTCTTTGTGCTCTCGCTGTTCTACTTCGCGCCCCTTCATTTCGGCGGACAGGGACTGCACGGAGGCGATATCTTGCAGTGGCGCGGCATGGCCGAAGCGATGGATCAGTATGAAGCCGAAACTGGCGAACGTGC
>CAZZCI010000100.1:0-1793 GCA_964653015.1 uncultured Rhodothermales bacterium | reverse complement strand
CATCAAACCAAGTTCGTAGCCATCGCCTACGCGCCCTATCTGCTTATGGCATTCGCGTATGGCATGCGAAGGCCCGGCCTGCTCAGCAGCCTCCTCTTTGCCGTCGCCCTCAGCCTCCACCTGCGCGCCGACCACCCGCAGATCACGTACTACGTGCTCATGCTGGCGCTCATCTGGTGGATCGTGGAAACCGTGCGCGCCGGGCGCTCCTCGGAATGGACGCCCCACCTGAAGGCCACCGGATGGCTGGCACTCGGAACCGCCATCGGGCTCATCATGGTCATCCATCCCTACTGGGCGACCTTCGAGTACAAGGACTTCTCCATCCGAGGCGCCGATCCGGGCGGCGAAGCAGGCGGCGGCAGCCTCGATTGGGACTACGCCATGCGATGGAGCCAGGGCCCCAGCGAGTTCCTAACGCTCTTCATTGCGGATGCCATGGGCGGCGGCGGACAATCCTACTGGGGCCCCAAACCCTTTACTGAAGGCCCCCACTACATAGGCGGCATCGTGGTGACGCTGGCCGGACTCGCCCTCTGGAAAGTCCGCACCCGCCTCACGCTCATTCTCGGCCTCGGCGCCCTCTTCACCGGCCTCTTTGCCATGGGCCACCACGCCAGCTGGATCAACCGGCCCATGTTCGAGGTCTTCCCCTACTTCTCGGCGTTCCGCACCCCCGAAACGTGGATGACCATCACCGTCCTCGCCATCGTACTGCTGGCCGCGCTCGGACTACACGCCCTCCTGAAACGACCCACCCCGTCACGCAAGCGGCGGCGCAACAAGTCCGAGGCGCTCTCCATGCGCGACAGCCTGCTCCCCTTCGGCGCAGTGGCCGGACTCACCCTGCTCCTCTGGGTTGGCGGTGACGCGTTCCTCTCCTTCGAAAACCCCGACGAGCGCGCCCAAATCGAACAGGCCATCCAGCAGCAGCGCCCCGACCTTTCGATCGACGACCCGCAAGTGCAGCAATTTATCCGCAGCGAGATGGCCGATCAGCGCGAGGAGCGGCAGGCGATGTTTCAGTCGGATGCGCAACGGACGCTTCTATTCGTGGTGCTGGCGGCCGCACTCATCTGGGCGTACCGAACCGACCGCATCCACGCACCGTGGATTATTGGCGTTGCATTGGCAGCCCTCGTCCTGGTTGATCTGTGGGGCGTCGCGCAGCGTCACCTCAGCGAAGACGACTTCTCCTCCACCCGGCAGGCCGACCGGGAGATTCCTGAATACGATGTGGATCGCTTCATCATGGGCCGCGCCGACGAGGCCAGCGGGCCCGGCCACTTCCGCGTCTATCCCATGGCTATGAACCCGATGAACAACGCCATGCCCTCGTTTCACTACGAGTCGATTGGTGGCTATCACGGAGCCAAACTGCGCCTCTATCAGGACTACCTCGACTTCATTCTGGAGCCTAACCGTCCGCAAGGCCCCAACAAAGGCGCGCTCGATCTGATGGCCGGGCGATACATCATTGGGCAACAAGCGCTGCCCGGCACCGAGCCGGTGTATCAGGGCTCCGAAACCGGTCTGCAGGTATTCGAAAACCCCGATGCGCTGCCCCGCGCCTTCTTCGTGGATAACGTAGAAGTCGAATCCGACAACGAAACGCTCTGGCGCCGCCTGGCCGACACCAACACCGACTTGCGAGCCAAGGCGTTCAAGCATCAGCCGCTTGACGCGAATCTGGATCCTATTTCAGACGATGCGCCCCCCACGGTGGAGCTCAACACCTTCACGCCGCCCAAGATCGAGTGGTCACTCAACACCAGTGGGCAGCACCTGCTTGT
>CAZZCI010000099.1:0-8270 GCA_964653015.1 uncultured Rhodothermales bacterium | reverse complement strand
GTATTCGCCCATAGATCGCCGGGGACGCAAGCGGTCCCCAGCTATGGGTTTGACTCACATCGCGCCGCCGTTCCGTAGCCCGGGATCAGAAGCGAAGCGGATATCCCGGGCGGCAACTGTACGGTGCCCATTACGCTTCGCAGCTTCGGCAGGCCAGCACGTTGCGCGAGAAGCTCTGGGCAGCGTTTACGCCATTCTGGTAGTAAAGCGACTTCACGCCCTTCTTCCACGCCTCAATGTACAGCCGGTTGATGTCCTTCACCGGCGTAGCGCTGGGGTCGATGGCCAGGTTCAACGATTGCGACTGATCAATGTGCTGCTGCCGGGCCGCGGCCTGGTCGACAATCGCCAGCTGGCTGATCTCGCTGAACGTCTTGAACACATCCTTCTCGTGCTCCGATAGAATATCGAGATGCTGCACGCTGCCATCGCGCAGAGCAATCTCATCCCACACCGCATCGGTGTCGTGGCCTTTCTGGGCGAGCAGCTCTTGCAGATGCGGATTCTTGTAGGTGACTTTCAGCTTGGCCCGATCTTGCACAAAGTAGTTGCTCTTGATCGGCTCGATCGACGGGCTCACCTGTCCCAGAATAAAGCTGGACGATTTTGTGGGCGCTACAGCCATGGTGGTGGCGTTGCGGCGGCCATAGCCTTCAAGTACCTCTGGCTCCCCAAAGCGATCAGCAAGATCGGCTGATGCAGCGTACGACCGCTCTTTGATGGTCTTTGCAATCTCGGCCCCGGTCAGGCTGGCCTCCATCGACTCAAACGGAATCCGGTTGGCCTGCAGATACGAATGCCATCCCAAAATACCGATGCCAATGGCCCGGTGCCGCCGCGCAAAACGCACTGCACGCTCCATATGCTTCGTGCCACTGGCCGCTTCGATGAACTCCGTCATCACCGCATCCAGAAACTGCGTCATCGTCTCCACTGCATCGGTGTTCTTCCACTCATCGTAATGAAGCGCATTCATCGACGAGAGGCAGCACACAAAACTCTCATCAGGCCCCGATGGCAATGCGATTTCGGAGCACAAATTACTGGCTTTTATGTCCAGGTCTTTGTCTTTATAGACCTGGGGTTTTCCGTTGTTGAGGTTGTCTTTAAAGATGATGTAGGGGACGCCCAGGTTCATGCGGGCCTCAATGACTTTGGCCCACAGAGCACGCTTGTCGGGATCGCCATCAATCATCGACTGCATCCACCCGTCTGGGATGACGATGCCGTAGTACATGGTCTGAATGGCGTTGCCCTCCGTTTGGATGTTAAGCCACTCTTCTACGTCTGGGTGGTCGATGTCGATGTATCCGGCGAAGTGGCCCCGGCGCGTTTCGCCTTGCGACACTACGTTGATGATCTTGTCGAAAAGCTGCGCAAACGGATAGGTGCCGTTCGACGTGCCGTTGTTGGTGATTGCCGCGCCACGCGGACGAATGTCGCCAAAGTAACCGCTTGTGCCACCGCCGACTTTTGTCATCATGCCTACTTCGGCATGTGTATCGAGGATCGCCTCCATCGAATCGCCAATGTAGGAGCCGAAGCACGAAATGGGCAAGCCACGGTTGAGTCCGAAGTTGGCCCATACAGGCGAGGCGAGCGAGTAGTATCCGCGCGCCATGTACGTGTGGAATTTCTCGGCAAAGCCGTTGATGTCAAGAATGGATTCGGCGTGGGCGGCGATTTGTCGTACGCGTTCTTCGGGCGTTACATCATCGAGGAGGTAGCCGCGGCGCAGAAACGTACGCGAGGCGTCGTTGAGCCAGTCGAAGTCGGGCCGATCAACGGCAACAGAGGAAGAGGTACGGGGTTCGGTTATGGGAGCCATACAGCGGGTGTGGAACCAGGTGAAGGAAGGCGGACGGTCAGTCATCAATGGATGCGGCACGCAGCACGGACGGGCGCATGTGCGTGCTCGTGGCGAGGGTGTTTTTGTTGATCCAGAATGACGCAGATATAAATAAGCGTCATAGCGGGTCTATCATCGCGCGGCGCGATAAACACGAATCCTACGGCTGGATCGGCCAAATGCAAGCAGTTTCTAAACAGACACTTAGAACAGATCGTCGCTGCTTACGCTCTGGGTCATTTTGGAGTAGGTGGTGCCGCGCTTCGAGAAGAAGTCGTTGCCCTTGGTGAGCAGAATCTCTTCGTAAAACCAGCGGGTTTCGTCGAGTAGCGGAGCGTCGACATCAAAGAGTGGCTGCACGTCGACGTTTTTTAAGGAGCGGTTAAACTTATCCCGCAAGAAGGCATCGACCACCGAGCGGGGAAGAAACTCCAGTTCCCCCTCAGAAAAGATCCAGTCGAGCATGGTGCATTCTGCCTGGTAGGCGCGGCGGCAGGCTGTTTGGATGGCCTCGTCAAATGCGGGGCCAAACCACTCGGGATGTTCGTTGCGCATCACTTCGATAAGTTCGACGCCAAAGAGCCCGTGGATTTGCTCTTCTTTTGAGGTAGCTTCGACCGCGTTGGCAACGCCTTTAAACCGTTTCTCGTATTTGTCGAACGACAGCATGATGAGAAACTGGCTGAAGAGGCTCACGTGCTCGATGAAGATGGAGAAGAGCACGATGGAGCGTGCAAAGTCGCGGTCGGAGGGTGTGCGCGAGCCATCCAGGTAGGTGGTGAGGTAGTCGATGCGCTGTTTCATGGCCGGGATGTCTTCGACCTGCTCGAACGTGTCGGTGAGGCCCAGCAGGTCGAGGAGGTGCGAATAGGCATCCATGTGGCGCACCTCCGACTCGGCAAACGTCATACCCACTGCCCCGATTTCGGGCTTGGGCATGCGCTGGTAGATGTCGGCCCAGAAGGTTTTGACAGACACCTCAATCTGGGCAATGGCGAGCATCGTTTTTGTGATGACGCTGCGCTCTACGTCGGTACAGTACACGTGGAAGTCCTGCACATCGCCCTCGAAGTTGAACTCGTCGTGCACCCAGTACGAGTGACGGATGGCGTCTTTGTATTCGAGAAGGTGCGGGTATTCGTAGGGCTTCAGGTGGATGCGTGGTTCAAAGAGGCTCATGCAGCGGTAGAGGGGGACTATCGGAAAACCTAGTGCAGTTGAGCGCGCCGGATGTTCAAGCTACAGCGCAAACGGGAGCACTGGGCTTCTGTTCAGAGAACGAAGCGGCCGGTGTTGGCTTGTAGATTGGATCCTATGACGCGTAGGGGACGGTGATGTTAGGCACCGCCACAGATCACTTGAGCGGGCGTTCGGGCTGTTACCGTTGCGCGACAGCGCCGGAGTTTCACCGGTCTTTCCCCGTGACGTACTTTTGGCTGAAGCACCGCCGCGCTACGACGGCGCGGCCTCGAAGAGTACCTAAAAGGTACGCTTACGTTAATGCGTAGCTTCTCCATTGTCAACCCATCTTTCGTAACATTACAAGTGGCACAATTCCGTGAAAAACGTTGGGGAGGAGCCGGAACCGCAAGTGAACCTCTGCCGAGAGCAGGCATGCAATGGCTGACGTTCCTCTGATCTGACTGCGCTCCTTTTCCATGCCGTATCTTGACATCGACGCGTGGCCACGCCGAGACCACTTCCATTTCTATCGGACGTTCGATATGCCGATCTTTTCGGTGACGGTACAGGTCGATGTGGCTGCTCTGAAGGCGTGGACGGATCAGCAGGCGGCGTCGTTTTTTCTGGCTACGCTGTATCTCTCGCAGCAGGCGGTGCACGCGGTAGAGCCGTTCCGGTATCGGCTGCGGGGCGATCGGGTGTGGGTGCATGAAACGGTAGACGCGGGGTCTACGGTGCTGCGCGAGGATGAGACGTTCGCCTTTGCGTATTTCGAGCATGCACCGACCTTCGCCGCCTTCCAGCAGTCGGGCCGTGCGGTGATTGAGGCCGCCCGCGCATCCACCGGGCTTTCGCCGCGCGACAATGGGGACGCGCTCATCCACTATTCGGTGCTGCCCTGGCTGCACTTCACGAACATGAACAACGCACGCAGCGGCACGCCGGCCGATGCCATCCCCAAAATCGTGTTCGGACAGTATCAGCCTGACGGCGAACGTCTGATGATGCCGGTTTCCATTGCCGTACACCACGCTCTCATGGATGGACTGCATGTCGGGCGATATGTGGAGGCCCTGAGCAGTTACTGCGCCACTCCCGATGCACACCTCGCGGGCTGATTGCTGTTTCTATTGCTTACTCGTGTCGATGCTCCGCGTCGACACGCCTGCTGGGACGCCCCAGCGTCCCCAAACCACCATCCGGGCGGCAGAGCGTCCATTCGTCCGTCGCGAGGCAGAGGGGCCGAAGGTCATGCCAGTTGTACATCGCGACGAGGACGCAGTGTAACATGGTAATACTCAACCCGAGAACGCCTCCCCTACACCTTCGCCGGAAACGACGGCATGAGGGCAGATGCGTCAAGGCGTCCGGTGGCATCGTAGAACGTGAGGGTGCCATCGGGGGCGCATAGCCACACCTCCTGCGCGTCCTCATCAAGATAAAGCGCGCGCTTTTCTGCCATTTCTGCTTCAGTGTTGGCAGCAGCGAGCACTTCCACCACCAGCTCCGGCATAATCGGACTCGCGCTTACGTCGTTCGAGAGGCGCGACATCTGTTCGGCAGAGAGCCACACCACATCGGGCACCTTCACGCCCTGCGGTGTTTCAACCGGAAACTCCACAGTCGTTTCTCCACCTTGCGTGATATGCCGATCGATCAGCCGCATAATACGGCTTTGAAGGAGGCTGTGCGCTGGCGTATGTGGACTCAAAATAATCTGGTCGTGCGTGTTGGTCTCTATTTTGTATGGGAGCGCACGTAACTGCGGGTCGTTCAGCGCACGATGCCAGGCGGTGGGGGCATCGGTCTTCGTACTCATGAGACGGTGCGGATTTCTATGAGTGGAGTGCCGTTTTATGTGAACGAAGCGTGAGGGCGGGTAGTTCACCCCACAATACAGGACAAAAGCCAGACGACTCAAACCATTGCGCATGACACCTACTGCTATGCTTACTCGTGTCGATGCTCCGCGTCGACACGCCTGCTGGGACGCTCCAGCGTCCCCAAACCACCACCCCCGGGCGTTACACCGGACGCAGAGCGTCCATTCGTCCGTCGCGACACAGAGGGGCCGAAGGTCATGCCAGTTGTACATCGCGACGAGGACGGCAATATTCAACCCGAGAACGCCTCCCCTACACCTTCGCCGGAAACGACGGCACGAGGGCAGATGCGTCAAGGCGTCCGGAGGCATCGTAGAACGTCATGGTACCATCGGGGGCGCATAGCCACACCTCCTGCGCGTCCTCGTCAAGGTAAAGCGCGCGCTTCTCCGCCATCTCGGCTTTGGTGTTGGCAGTAGAGAGCACTTCTACCACCAGCTCCGGCATAATCGGACTCGCCTCGGCATCAGTGGGAATCTGAGCCGCACGCTCGGCTGAACACCATACCACATCCGGCACCTTCACACCCTGCGACGTTTCAACCGGAAACTCCACGCCACGAACCCCCGGTTTCTCGATATGGTCGCGCAGCAAATCGACAATGCGCACCTGGGTTGTGCTATGAAAGGGCTTGTGCGGACTCAAAATAATCTGGTCGTGCGTGTTCGTCTCTATCTTGTACGGGAGCGCACGCAACTGCGGATCGTGCAGCGCGCGGTGCCAGGCGCTGGGGGCATTGGTCTTCGTGCTCATGAGACAGTGCAGGTTCCTGTGGAGGAGTGAGCCGTGTTGTGTGAACGGAGTGTGAGGGCGGGTGGTTCACACAAATCCATTCGTTTACGCGATACAGCTTTCAGAACGCGTGCAAACACCGCTGCGCTCAAAAGCGTACATAGAGGTACGACATCCGTATCCCCTCCCAATCAAATCCTTCGCGCGCAATGAGCGATCAACTGCACAAGGCGGCCTTTCTGGGACCCAAAGGCGAGAACCTGGACGAACTGGAGCAACTCTTGCTGGAGGTGCTGCGCGATCATGTGTTCTGGCGGCGCAACTTCCACCCCAGCGATCCACGTCTTATCGCCGAGCACGACAAGCGCTCGGAGGCTTTTACGCAGATCACGGCCAAGATGCGCGATGAGCTTTTTCAGATTCTGTCGGAGCTCAAGCGCGCTGCCCCGCTGTACTCGCCCCGGCAGGTGGGCCACATCGTGAGCGACCCGACGCTGCCCGCGCTGATCGGGTATTTTGCCGGGCTGTTGTACAACCAGAACAACGTCGTCGAGGAGGCCTCACCCGAGACGGTACGCGAAGAACGCGCTTACTTTCGTGCGCTGGCCCAGATGGTAGGCTACCCGACGTTTCTCCCCGAAAAACTGCCGCCCAATGCGCGGGCACATCGCAAGCCGTTTAGCTGGGGCCACCTGTGCAGCGGAGGCACCGTAGCCAATCTCGAAGCCTTGTGGATGGCGCGTAACGTACGTCTGTATCCCCTGGCGGTGCGACTGCTCGGCCACACCCACACCGACTTTGCGCACATGGCGCGTATGGAGGTAACCACCGCCGAGGGCACTCCGGCAGAACTGGAAGATCTGTCCACGTTTGCGCTCTCGAACCTCCCCATCAGCGAGATTACCGATCTGCACCTGCGCATCAAGGCGCAACTGGCCGAGGCCGACCGCGCCACCGCACAAGCCTTTCAAGAGGCCCTCCCCAGTGTGCGTACCGCCGGACTCGCCTCGTTCCTGCTGTCGTACAATCAGCAGTTTCCCAACGATCCGGCCCGGCTGCCGAAGGTGCTTATCTCGCAGGCCGCGCATTACTGCTGGAAGAAAAATCTCGATGTGGTGGGCCTGGGCGCCGATGCCCTGGAAACCGTGCCCACCGACGACCACATCCGCCTCGACATGCAGGCGCTGGCCGATCGGGTGCGCACCCACGCCGAAAATCGCCAGCCGGTGCTCAGTGTGGTTAGCATCTGCGGTACCACCGAGGAGGGCGCCATCGATCCGCTCCACAAGATCGAAGCATTTCGCGAAGAGGCCGCCGCGCACGGACTCACGTTCTGGCATCACTGCGATGCAGCCTTTGGCGGCTACTTTGCTTCGATGCTCCCCAAAGACGACTCCGGCGCCATCGTGCCGTACGAGCAGTATCTGGATAGGGCAGATGAATCTGGTTCGGACGCGCTTATCAGTGCCGAGGTGTACAACGGCATTTCCGGCATCGCAGACACCGACTCGATCACCATCGATCCGCATAAGTTCGGGTACATTCCGTATCCGGCTGGTGCGGTGCTCTTTCGCGACTACCACGTGCGCGATGCCATCTCATACGCGGCCCCCTACCTGGCCGATGACGACCGCGCCGGCTTTGGCGGCTTCCTGGGGCAATGGACGCTCGAAGGGTCGCGTCCCGGTGCTGCTGCGGTGAGCTGCTACCTCTCGCAAGCCATGGTGCCGCTCACGCCCGAAGGACACGGCCAGCTTATGAAGAACTGCATCGCCGTCAACCAGGCGCTGGAAGGTGCCATGCACGAGCAGTTTCCCGACGAAAGCTGGATGGACCTGCGCCCGCTCGCCGAGCCCGACACGGTAGGCTACTGTTTCGTCTTGATGCCACAGTCGGGCTTCGACTCCGTGGCTGCGCTGAACGACTACACCGAGCGCATCTGGCGCCGCATGACCGTCGATGGGCGCGAGGACATCAACCAGTATGACTTCCTCATCTCCAAAACCGAGGTCGATGCACACGCCTACGCCCATGTGCTTGAGGATGTACTGCCCGCCGCGCTTCTCGAAGATGCCCTCGGCACCGACGCCTCCCTCACGCTTCTGCGCACGTGCGTCATGAATCCGTTCCTTACCGATTGGTCGCAGCACGACCCGCCGTTTGCCGACCAACTGGCCGCCTTCCTACACGAAACCGCCCTCGATGAACACATGAAGGACGCCCTGCCCGCCCGTCCAGTAGCCACCGATCAGCGCCCGCACATCGCCGTTCTCGAACTCGCCCCCGATGCCCCCGATTCGCTCGCCGAGCGCTTGCAGATGCACGAGCAAATGACCGACTACGTCACCATCACCGCGCGCCTGCCCAACGCCAACGTCACCCCCGACGCCTGGGCTGCGTACGACGCAATCGTCATCCCTCCTCATTCTACCACGAACCGCTCGATGCAGCGCACCCTACGCACCATAGCCCAAACGGCCACGCCCGTATTTATTTTAGCGGATGCGCAGACCGATCCGGAAGAAACAGAGCGCCAGCCCATTGACGGCCTGTCGCCCCACTGGATCTCTGACACCGACCTCGACCGGCAAGTGCATCACCTGCTAGCCCGCCTCTACGCGCCC
>CAZZCI010000098.1:0-8308 GCA_964653015.1 uncultured Rhodothermales bacterium | reverse complement strand
CTTTTATCTAAGTGGGGATTTTTTATGGTTGATCATATTCTTGTGGCACGCGACTTTTCTGCCGACTCGGAACGCGCCTTGCAAATGGGGCTGACCTGGGCCAAACAGTTTGATGCTACACTGCATCTTTTGGCTGTTCAGGTGGATACCGATAATCCATTTAGTGCTCCCGAAAAGCGCTCCGGGCCAATCGAGCGAATGCGTGCGCAGTTCAAAGAGCGGAGCCGCGGCAATTTGGCCCGCTACGGATACGACCCAATGAGCGTAAGCATCAAGCACGAGGTGATGCAAGGCGAAGCCGCCGGGCCCGCCATTGTGCGCTATGCCGACGAAAACGACATCGACCTGATTGTAATGGGCACGACCGGACGCCGAGGCGTGCGACGTACCCTGATGGGAAGCGTAGCCGAAGAAGTCGTACGTACCGCCGGTCCACCCGTGTGTACGGTACGCCATACAGATGACGAAGCGCCTCCGGCTCGGCCTGAAAGCGTGGTAGTTCCCATTGACTTCTCGCAGAGGTCACGTCATGCACTGATGTATGGCATGCGCCTGGCCCAGCACCTGAACACACGCCTTACGCTGCTGCACGCTATTGAACGTCCCGCGGCACCTCTAGCATACGGCATCGAAATCAGCTCCGAAACAGCGCGCCTTGGCGACGAATCCCTGAAAAAACGCATCAAGGCAACCCTGAATGAGTGGGCTACCGAAGCCGTACCTGCCAACACCGAATCTCCTCCCGTAGACCTGAGCGTTCACAACGATGCACCGGATAAGGTGATCTTGCAGTCGGCGCGCACGCCTGAACACCTCGTAGTAATGGCCACCCAGGGACGCACGGGCATGAGTCGTGTGATGTTGGGGAGCGTTGCCGAAGCTGTTCTTCGCCGCGCCCGCAGCCCCATCATTACCGCTCGCAGCTTCAAGAATGCCCTTGGTTGAGACGATATCGCCCCTGAATCAAGAGCCAACACTCTGACTTCCAACATGAAGGAGGCCCCATGCGAACGTGTCTGCTGCGCGCCGGAGTAGCGTCGCAGCCTCCCCTGTGACGTAGGAGCCTGGAGGCTTCACGAAAGATCGGAGAGAAGGACGCTCAAACGTATTTGTTTATCATTCGGCACCGTTGCTCAGCTCCTACTATTCAGGGGGTACACTTAGAACCTGAGCGCATGTGCTCTTGAAAACATCCATCCTCAGGCTCTCTCTACTGAACAGTTTCTTATGACTGCTCCCGACGCTTCTGACTCCGATGCTGCGTCCGACACCCCTAAGGATCCGGGCGCCTCTTCATCTAAGGAGGGTTCATCGACCATATCGCGGCTGTTGCCCGATATAGAAACCGCACGCACGCGCCGTCGCATTCGTGTTCTGCTAGGACGCACCGAACGCGGCCTTCGCCATCTCGCCGGGCGTTCCTCGGTACAAGCGGAAGTGGCCTGGCGCCGGATGATTCACACCGCGCTCTACGTCCGGCAACCCCTACAGTCGCGCAACGTGGTCATTACACTGCTGGCTATACTGGCGGGGGTTCTTACCGTATGGCTCAGCCTTGATGTGCTGACCCGTGAAGCGGCGCTCATGGCTGGCATTTTCGTGACGGCCGGCCTGTTGTGGATGACCGAGGCGCTGCCTCTGTTTGCCACTGCCTTGCTCATTATCGGACTCGAAGTGCTCGTATTGGCAAACCCAGGCGACTGGCCAGGGCTCGGGTTTGAAGATGCGCCCTCTCCGCCCTACGAAACCTTTCTGGCTCCACTAGCCGATCCCATTATCGTGTTGTTTTTGGGGGGCTTCCTTATGGCGCGTGCCGCCGTAAAGGAAGGCGTAGATCGCATGCTGGCCGGGCTCATCTTGAGCAGCTTTGGCACGCGTCCTCACCGTGTTATGCTGGGGCTTATGCTGGTTACCGCGCTCTTCTCTATGTGGATGAGCAACACCGCGGCCACCGCCATGATGATCACGCTTGTCATGCCCATGATGGCCGACCTTACCGACACCGATCCGTTGCGCGTTGGGCTGGTGCTATCGGTTCCGTTTGCAGCCAACATCGGAGGCATGGGCACCCCCATCTCTTCGCCTCCAAACGCCGTAGCCGTGGGGTTTCTCAATAGCGCCGGCTATCCCATCTCCTTCCTGGAATGGATGCTGGTCGCCGTTCCCCTGGCCACAGGCTTACTGCTTTTGAGTTGGGTCTTACTCCGCTGGATGTATCCCCCCGAGGATCCTGGCGTTTCCATCGACACCGTACAAAGCCGTTTAGATGCACGCGGCCTCTTTGTACTCGTAATCATGGTCATCACCATCGTGCTGTGGTGTACCGACCGCTGGCATGGCCTGCCCACCGCCGTGGTAGCGCTGTTTCCGGCAGTTGCCTTTACCGCAACAGGCATACTCACACAGTCGGATTTCGATAGCCTGGAATGGAATATCCTCATTCTCATCGCGGGCGGCATCGCATTGGGAACGGGTATGCAGCGCACCGGCTTGGATGAAGTCCTGGTCGGGTTTATTCCTACCGGGGGCCTGTTTGTCATTCTAGCCCTGGGCGTGGCTACAGTGCTCATTAGCACGTTTATGTCGAATACCGCCGCCGCCAACCTACTCGTGCCCGTAGGCGTAGCGCTGGCTCTGGGCCCGATTAGTGGACTGGACCCGATTCATGTTGGATTTACCATTGCCTTGGCCGCCTCCGTATCGATGGCCTTGCCCGTAAGCACGCCCCCCAACGCCATTGCCTACGCGAGCGGCGTGTGCGATACCCGCGACTTTGTGCGTGCCGGCGTGCTCATCGGCATCATTGCGCTCGCGCTCATCGTAGGATTCGGAGGCCCCATCATTGCTTTCTGGATTCCTGCGTAACAGACGTTTCGTTGAACCCCCGCCCCCTAAATGGCATAGGCGTACAGCCCGTGCTGTTGCTTCTCTCATTCACCCATTGACTCCACACCGATATGTCTACTGTAGCCGACCTCATGACCGCCAACGTGGTGAGCGTACATCCGGATACGCCGCTGCTCAAGGTTCAGAACTTACTTCGTAAGCACGGATTTCGTCACCTGGTGGTGGTCGAGAACGACATACTGAAAGGGGTTCTGTCGAATCGCGACGTGCTCCAAGCGCTCAGCCCGTTCCTGAACACCTCTGCCGAAACCCAGCGCGACGTGCGCACGCTCAGCCGTCCGGCAAGCGAACTCATGAACACCAGCCCCCGCACTGTAACCCCTGATACCTCCGTTAACGACGCGGCCCGCCTGCTGCTCGATCATGCCATCTCGGCACTTCCAGTGGAAAAAGATGGCGTGCTGCAAGGCATTATCACAACCAAAGATGTGCTACGCCACTACACCGCGTAACACGCCCCGCAACGCTTTCCCCTTGCTGCTATGGCCTCCTCTTCCGCGCCTACCGATCCCAACCGCTGGGCACGGTGGGCGCACCGGCTTGAGCGCTCGGTGTACTTTCGCTGGCTCCGGCGTCTTTACACACGATACGCGCACATCTCCCCTGCCATCTTTTTCGGCGGGGGCATTTTGTGGGATGTGCTTACGCTCCGCCAGATCGACCACATGGTCGACAACCTGATCCTGCTGGCGTACTTGCTGATGCTGGGCGGATCCATCGTGCTGGCTGCCCTTCGACTGGTCGACACCCTACCAGCTCGTCCACTGCTGCAGACGATTGCACCGTTCTCAACTGCCAGTGTGCAATTTTTTATGGGCGGCTTGTTCAGTGCCTATGTGGTGTACTTCACCCGCAGCGCCTCTCTAACTGCTTCGGCTGTGTTTCTAGTAGTGCTGATTGTGCTGCTGGTAGCCAACGAGTTTTTGTGGAAGCGCTCACTCAACCTGTACATGGTGCTGGGCCTCTACTACGTAGCAGTATTTTGCTTTCTGACGTTCACCCTGCCCATCCTTGCAGGCACCATGAGCTATGCCCTGTTCGTGGCAGGCGGACTGATTAGCCTTGGGCTGGTGGGGGGCTTAGCACTGGCATTGGAACGCTGGAATGTATTCGACTCACTTCGCGATGTGGCGCGTATTGGCGTATTGCTCAGCGTGCTGTTCGTTGGCATGAACGTCGCATATCTGCAGAATTGGATTCCGCCCGTTCCTCTTTCCTTGAACGCAGGTGACGTGTACCACCAGATCGAGCGCACCGAAGCAGGGTACGAGCTCACGTACGAGGCCCCGCCGTGGACGCGCTTCTGGCGGCAATCTAGCCGCCCCTTCACGTACGCCGAAGACGACCGCGTGTACTGCTTTACCGCCATCTTTGCGCCCACCGCGCTCGAAACGGATGTCGTACACCACTGGCAACGCCGCCACACCACCGAAGACGGCACCACCACCTGGCACACCACCGACCGGCTGCCCTATACCATACGGGGCGGACGCCTTGAAGGCTTTCGCGGATACACCTTCAAAAGCAATGTGCAGCCCGGCGCGTGGCGCGTAGATGTGGAAACCGCCAACGGACGTACCCTGGGGCGCGTACGCTTCGATGTCGTATCTGCCGAAGATGCAGACGAGCGTTCGTTTCGGACGCGTGTGTACGAGTGAAAGCCCGGTCTGCTATTGGGTTTGAAACTGCTCACGCACAGCCTGTAATCCCTCCTGGGATCCGATAATCACAAGCGTATCTCCCTTGTGAAGGGCCGTATCTCCGCTTGGCGTGGTTAACTCGCCATCATGATATACGTACGAGATGAGGCAGCCATCGGGCAGATCAAACTCTCGAACCGTGGTATCTTCCGACGCCTTGATTTCAACCACCAACTCGTTACGGAAAAGCAATTGACGGAGAGCTTCCTTGTCATTAGCTGTACGCCATGATTCAATAAAGCCATCTTCTTCCGACTTGTCAGCCATTGCCGCCATAATGCGCAAGTGCTGGCGAGGACGTCCCGTTGGACCAACCATAAAGAACACCGCATACACTGGGTTTTCCGCATTTGGTGCATCGATGCCGTGCGGGGCATGCCCCATTACAAGCTTAAAGTCAGACACCGACTCTAAGCGCATGTGAGGTAGCGAAATCCCCTCGTCATCGGGAGTCCAACTGATCTCATCACGCTCGGCAAAGGCCTGTCGCAACTCTGCTTCGGTAACCTCGCCCTGCAGCATGTCCATCTCGGCAAATGCCTTGTCGAGGAAATCGTCCCACGTCTCGGTATCATCAAGTTGCAGAATATGGGCATCCCACACAATTTCGTTGTACGGGTCATCGGAGCGCAGCCCCTTGTCTTTCATAATTTCGCGGAGGTCGCGATCGAGCTGTGTTGCAGGCCCTCCCAACCGCTTCATGATGGTACGAAAGGCGCCCGACCGGTTCACCCGTTCGCTAGCGTAATAAATGTACCAGACGATGCCCATGATGGCGAGCCCTCCTGAAAAGAGTACGGACAACAGTCCCATCTCCGGAATGATAATGAGCACCCCTGCAATGCCAACCAATTGAATCCACGGGTAGAAGGGAGACTGGAAGTCCGGATCGTACGACTCAATTTTGCTCTCCCGCATTACAATCACCGCCAGGTTAATAAACCCGAGTACGATGAGTTGAAACGCACTGGCCAGCTTTGCAACGGCCTCGGTGTCGAACCCAACAATGAAGAAGATCATGAAGCCCGAGGTAAGCAGAATTGCTGGTACAGGGGTCCCAAATGAACCAATTTGCGTGAAGCGATCGGGCATGAGCCGGTCGCGGGCCATCGCTAAGAAATCGCGGGAGGCCGAGAGCAAACCCGCGTTTCCGGTGGAGGCAAAAGCAGCCACTGCAGCAACAACAATCAACGCAGTTCCTGTAGCGCCCGGCATCCACCCAAGGAATTCGTTGGCAGCTGTTGCAATGGGCGTAAGGTCAGCATACAGCGTATCCGGCTCTAACACAGCAACCAGTACATACACGCCCACCACATACACGATGGTGGTAACCCCAAGCGCCAGCAACATGCCAAGTGGAATGTTACGCTCGGGCCGTTTTACCTCCTCCGACACACTCGCTATCTTGGTGAGCCCCGCATACGACACGTACACCAACCCGATCGTGCCCAGCAGCGACTCAAACCCGAACGGCATAAAGGGAGAGAACTTTTCGCCCGTGGTCTCTGCAAAGCCCATCTGATGTACATCCAGCACACCGAACAGGGTAAACCCCGAAAGAACAATTAAAAGTACAGCAACAAGAAAAACTTGAAGTGAGCTGGTTTCTTTTGCTCCAAATATATTTAGAAGTGTAAACAACACGACCAATCCTACAGCGGTGGGCACCATAGGTAAGTCAATAAAAAGCGTAAGGTACGCCCCCATGCCAATGAGCGCAAATGAGCTCTTGAGGGTGAGCGCAAGCCACGTGCCCATCCCTCCAATTGTGCCCACGACCGGCCCCATACTGCGGTCTAAGATATAGTAGGTGCCTCCTGCTTTAGGCATAGCCGTAGATAATTCGGCCTGGCTCAACAAAGCCGGCAGCACAAGTAACGACGCCAAAAAGTAGGCCAATACGACCGACGGCCCTGCTTCTGCAGCTGCGATACCAGGCAGCAGAAAAAAGCCAGAACTGATCATTGCCCCTGCACTGATCGCAAAGACATCTTGCAGTCCCAGAGTCTTTTCTAGCTTCTCGTTATTAGAGGCGGTAGCCATACAGCGGGAACGAAGCGTTTATTGAACATGGGGGCTTAAGACAGCGCAAAAAACCACACACGGTTGAAGATGCAGTTCCAGCTCCTGTTCTCCTGAATAGTGAAAGGGCCGTAAAAGCACATGCGAACACAAAAATAGAACACAAGATTACTTATTATAATTTTTGCAGCGTATAAATATAATTTATCTATTCTTGTATAAATTTAGCAATATACATATTCAGTTTTCCTGTAAGTTACGTATCCGCACATGAACGAAAGGAACACCGCCTTTCCCAAAGATATACACACCCGTACACATTCCATGCAGACCCTCCTAGTTGTCGGGCCCTCATGATTACGTTGCGCAACGTGCGCCATCGCTATACAAACGATTCGGTGGTTTCACTGCCTGACCTAACCGTTGAGCAAGGGGGGCACCAGTTGGTGTTGGGACTGTCGGGCAGCGGTAAGTCTACGTTGCTCCACATTGTAGCAGGGGTTTTGACCCCAACTGAAGGGGACGTCATCGTTGCGGATCAGGAGTTGCGTGCGTTGCAGGGAGCTGCCCTCGATCGGTTTCGGGGGCAACACATTGGTATCGTATTTCAGCAGATGCACTTGCTGGATACACTCACTGTAGAGCAAAACTTGCTCTTGGCGCCTCAGATGGCGAGCCTCTCTCTAGACAGAAACCGGGCACGTGCCGTTCTGTCTATGATAGACATGGAAGCCTATGCGACCTCGTATCCGAACGAACTGAGCATGGGGCAACAGCAACGGGTTGCGCTGGCCCGTGCTGTGATGAATGACCCGCAGGTGCTTCTGGTTGACGAACCCACTGCCAGCCTAGACGACGTCCGCAGCGCGCAAGTGCTCGATGTGCTCATCGACCAGGCCACAGCGCACAACGCAACGCTGCTGATTGCCACGCACGATCAGCGCGTCAAAGATCGCATTGCGAACACCTACACGCTCGATGCTTCCCCCACCCCTGCGTAACTGCTGTAGTCTATGAATGCGTTTACGCTTAGCCTGTCGTACTGGCGACGGCGACCGCTCTCTACCGCGCTGAATGTGCTTCTATTGGCGCTAGGCATTGCTTCCATTGTCGTGCTGCTCTTGTTTGGCGACCAAGTGCAATCGAACATGGAGCAGGATGCACAAGGCGTCAATGCAGTAGTGGGAGCGCCAGGCAGTCCTCTTCAGTTGGTGCTCTCGTCGGTGTATCATCTGGATGCACCTACAGGCAACATTTCTGCTTCGGAGGCTGAGTCGCTTCGCAATCACCGGGCCGTTGCCCAGGCCATCCCGTTGGCGCTGGGCGATAGCTACCAGGGATACAGCATTGTGGGCACAGAGCGGAGTTATACCGAATTGTATGAGGCCGAACTGGCATCGGGCTCGTGGTGGGACGCAACCTACGACGTAACCGTAGGCCACCGCGTGGCTGAAAACACACAGATTGCCGTGGGCGATACCATCGTCAGCTCGCACGGAATTGGAGATGCGGTAGGTCATGCTCATGACGAAGCGCCGCTAATCGTGTCGGGCGTAATGGCTCCTACCGGTACCGTTATGGATCGGCTGGTCCTCACCAGTGTGGAAACCGTGTGGGCCGTGCACGATGATCATCATCACGACGATGAACACGATGATGAGCACGATGGCCACGAACAC
>CAZZCI010000097.1:0-8357 GCA_964653015.1 uncultured Rhodothermales bacterium | reverse complement strand
TTTATCACCGTACTGCTTACGCTGTTTGAGTATGTACTGTAATCTACCGCACTCCAACTATCCGTCTTGTTCGGAAGGAGCCTCAGCGGGAGCCGCCGCGGGGACCGACACCGAAGACTGTCCATCTCCTGCAACTCCTTGCGCTGACTCAACAGCCGGCGCTCCAGTAATCCAGATCGTGAGTTGGTCAGCCCATCCGGCAATGATGCAGTACAGGCACGGTACAACAAAGAGCGTAAGTCCCATACCAACCAACAGTCCTCCCACCACAGCCAATGCTAAGGGCTGCATAAGCTCGGCACCGGCTCCAATGCCAATCGCCAGGGGAAGCATACCGCAGACCGTGGTGAGTGTGGTCATCAGAATAGGGCGGAAGCGAATGCCACCGGCCTCTACGGCAGCCTCCTCAATACCGAGCCCCTGTTCCTCCCGTCCAATTTCGATATACTCCACCAGCAAAATGGCATTGTTTACTACGATTCCAACCAGCAGAATGACTCCAAGAAGCACTGGAGCGCTCAGCGGGGTGCCGGTTGCGTACAGCATGGCACCTACTCCTATAAGTGCCAAGGGCACAGCAGTAAGAATGACGAGCGGATTGGCAAGCCGCTCGTACTGTACAGCCATAACCACGAACACCAGAAATAGCGCCAGGAGGGTTACCAGCATGAGCGTACGATTGGTTTCCTGAATGGCCTCTTCTTCACCACCAAAAATGAGACTATATCCCTCTGGCAGCTCCAAATCGGCCAAGTTCTCGCGAAGCTGGTCATTGACGGTTCCTACATCAGTCACGCCAGTATTTACATCTCCATTTACACGCGCCACGCGGGCCTGATTTTCTCGAGTGATATGTGCAGGCCCCTCACCCAACGAAAAGTCAGCGACCTCACGTAGTGGTATCGGGTTACCGTCTGGTCGAAAAACGAGCAGCCCGCCTAAATCGTCAGCAGTAGCGCGATACGATCGGGGTAGCATAACGCGCACATCGTACTCAGCTGATCCTGTGCTGAATCGTGTAGGCACATGCCCACCTACCGCCGTACTAAGCGTCTCTCCAATCTCCGACACATTCAGCCCAAGTGCAGCCGCGCGCTCTCGGTCGATGCCTGCCGATAGCAAGGGACTCTGATCGTCGCGGGCCAGGTCAAAGTTGGTTAGTCCCTCAATATCGCCCGCCAAATCAATGATTTGACGACCAATGTCATCGAGCTTGGAGGGATCATCACCCAGCACGGCCACAGAAACGTCAGAGCCGGCCAGTGAGGTACGAATGCCCGGCAAACTGGGTGGCGAGACAAACGCCTCCCCTCCAGGCAAGTCCAGCCGGTCAAGCAGGGCTTCCGTTTCGGCCACCCACTCGGTTGCATCAATGTCGCGTTCGGTAGCAGGCACAAGCTGCACCGACCAGCGTGCTGTGCCCGGACGCTCCGAAATCACTCCGCCGGAGAGGTGGCCACCTGTCATTGCAAACATGTTCTCGATGTATGGACGCTCCATGAGCACATCCTCAACCTCTTTGGCGGCATCGTTCAAGATGTCAGGCGGCGTGCCCGGTGGCAATCGTACAAATACGCCGACGCCACCATCGTCTACGGCCGGCAAAAATTCGTTGCCCAGGTCCGAGGTAAGCACGTAGGTTCCCGCCAACAGCGCCACACCGGCTCCAACCACGAACCACCGATAGCGCAACACAACTGATAACACCGATTTGTATCGGTCGGTTACGCGTTGTATCCACTGGTTAAAGCCCTGGTAGAAGGCAGAGGTATCCAACCCGCTCTTGTATTTGACCGACGATAGCAGCGCAGCACCCATCGGGACAAGGGTAAGCGCCGCAGCTAACGAGGCCACGATCGCAAACGAGATCGTGAGAATCAACTCCCGAAAGATGAGAGCAGTCAGGCCTGTAATTAACAGAAAGGGGATGACCGCAGCCAGGTTGGTCATGGTAGAGGCCACCACCGCAGAGGCCACCTCGCGTGCGCCCTCATGAGCTGCATCTCCATCGGACTTCTTGAGCTCCTCGCGATGCCGTGCGATGTTCTCCAGCATCACGATCGAGTTGTCCAGAAGCAGCCCCACCCCCAGCGCGAGCCCACCCAGACTGATTACATTTAACGTGAGTCCGCCAACCCCCATCATGGCGAACGTAGCCAGAATTGCGATGGGAATCGACAGGCCTATGACGAAGCTCTTGCGGAAGCTGCCCAGAAAAAGAAGTACGACCAGCATAGCGAGCACACCGCCTAAAAGAGCCGCGGTGCCTACGGCATTAAGCGAACTGCGCACAAAGAACGACTGGTCGGTCGTGGCTTCGTACTGAATGTCGGCAGGAATAAACCCACTCTGGTCGAGGCGCTCGATCTCGCTGCGCACATCGTCTACCACGGTGGCCGTGTTGGCATCGGGCAGCTTCATGATAGAGAGGCGTGTGGCAGGCTCCCCGTTAAGCCGCACGAACAGACGCTGCTCCTGGTGGGTGTCTCGAACATCAGCGACTTCACTTAGCGGAATACGGTCCGATTGTCCCGGCACCGTGAGCAGGATCGATTCGATGTCTTCGACCGACTCAAACAAGCCGTCGGTCTTAGCCATCACGTCAAAGGTTTGCGACGTAACCTGCCCGGCGGCAATCTCGGTGTTCTCTGCGGCAATGGCATCGCTTACCTCTGACACGGTAAGGCCATAGTGTGCCAGTCGCTCTTGATCTACGATCACCTGCATCTCGCGTACGAGGCCGCCCGCCACCTCGGCAGCACCTACGCCAGCGACCGTAAGCAATTGCGGCGCCAGCTCGTTATCGAGCCAATCGCGCACCTCTAACGGCGAGCGTGTTTCGGAACTGAAGCCGGCCTCGTACACCGGTGCATCGGTGGGGTCCATCTTGTAGATACGAGGCGGCTCAATGTCGGGCGGCATCTGCGTACGGGCGCGCTCCAGGTTGCGCGAGGCGTCTTGCAGCGCCAGATCGAGGTCGGTGCCCAGCTCAAAGAAGAGATTGACATTGGTGCGCCCTTCGGAAGCGCGGCTCGTCAGATCCGACAGGTTTTCGGTGGCTGCCAGGTTGCGTTCCAGCACACGCGTAATCTGCTGCTCCATCACCTCGGGGGCCGTGCCCGGATAGTTCACCGTCACCCGAATCTGTGGATACGTCACATCCGGCAGCAGATCGACCGGCAGGCGGTCTAAGAAGAAAAACCCAAGCACCACCACAACCGATGCCAGGGCAAGCGTACCGATAGGACGCCGGATCGACCACGACGACACCCCACCACGCGTTTGCGCATCAGGAACAGAAGTGGAACCAGACGCTTCATCGGCAGAGACGTTGTTCGTCTCTCCACGTCCGTTGGCAGACGCATCAGACATAGTGTGCAGAGCTTCTACTGATTAGCAGCAGCGGTTGTATCGGGGTCGGAGGGGTGGGGAACCAGGTTGCTGATGCGCACGGGTGTACCCGGCTGTAGCGTCGCCGGATTAGATGCCACTACATGCTCACCTTGCTCCAGCCCCGCATCAATGATCGTCCAGCCATCGCGCGTAATGCTGGGTTCTACAGAACGACGCTCCAGCTCGCCATCAGCAATGACGAGCACCGATGGATCGTCGGCCTCGGAGCCAAGCAAGGCTTCGGCGGGCACAGCAAACACATTGGCTCGCTCATCAACCGACACGTCTAACCGCGCCAGAAAGCCGGGACGAGCATACGCACGGGCCTCCTCTCCAAGGGCTACTTCTACTCGCACTTGTCGGTCATCATCGGCCTGTGGGAAAATACGTCGGATCGAGCCACTGAAGGTTTCATCAGGGTAGGCATCCAAGCGCACTTGAACCGACTGGCCCTCCTCCAGATAAGGAACCTGCCGCTCTGAAATACCGACACGCACCACCAGAGTAGACACATCAGCCAGCGCTAGCAGGTCGTCGTTAGAGGAAACAGCTTCGCCCGGCTCCACATTGCGGGCGGTAATCACCCCATCGGTAGAGGCGCGAATTTCGCCAAGTGCCACCCGCGTTTCCCACAACTCGACCTCGCTCGCCGCTACGTCGCGATCGGCCCGTTGCGCTTCGTACTCCTGTGCACTTGTAAACTCGCGCTCCCGCAACCGCTTCTGGCGCTCATACGCAGCCTGCTCCCGTTCAAGAATCGTCTGCGCTCGGTTCAGCTCCGCGCGCTCCTCGCGTACATCCAACTCGGCTAACAAGTCACCTTCTTGCACGCGGTCGCCTTCTTCCACATGTACATGCCGAACCACGCCGGTTGAGGGCGTAGCCGCCCGTACGGTGCGCACGGCCTGCACAGCGTTGGACGTAGATACGCCCTGCGATAGCGTGCGCGGCACCACTTCTACCGCCGCCACCGCAAGCGAGGGCTCGTCGTCCTCGGCATCCGGATTCGCTTCAGACGACCCGGCATCGCTACACCCTCCCACAAGCAGGCCCATCATACCCACGCATACCACAAGCAGTGCAAAGCGGCGGATGGGTTCAGGCAACGACACAACCGACATGAGCATAAAAGACTCGGTGGAGAAGCAACGTTGGCGAAAAAAACGCACAGATGCATACTCAAAACCGCGCCCCCGTGTCCTTTGCTATCGAAAGAATGTTGTGAGTAGGACTCCGAATGTCATGAGTGGATGCGCCGCTCTCCACAAGCTTTTCCCGCAGCAGCCCCCATTCCCCCGTTGATAACGACCCCTTTCATCGCGTACTTTACCCAGTGGTTCTTCGTTTGCTTTCTGTTGCATCGCCCCGGACTGACCCGTGCATACCAAATATATTTTTGTAACGGGCGGCGTTACCTCGTCGCTTGGTAAAGGCATCTTTAGCGCATCGTTGGGCCGTTTGCTTGAGGCCCGAGGCTTGCGCGTCACCATCCAAAAATTTGACCCGTATATTAACGTAGATCCGGGCACCATGAATCCGTACGAGCACGGCGAAGTGTTCGTGACCGACGATGGCGCTGAAACGGATTTGGACCTTGGCCACTACGAGCGCTTTCTTGGGCGTCCCATGAGTCAGGCTAACAACGTAACGACCGGGCGCGTTTATCAGGAGGTGATCACGAAAGAGCGCGAGGGTGCCTATCTTGGAAAAACGGTGCAGGTGGTGCCGCACATCATCGACGAGATCAAGTACTGGATGCGCAAGCTGGGCACCAGTGGCGATTACGACGTGGTCATCACCGAAATTGGGGGCACAGTGGGCGATATCGAAAGCCAGCCGTACCTGGAGGCCATCCGTCAACTGCGCAACGAGCTGCGCCCGCATACGCTCATTGCACACCTCACGCTGGTGCCGTATCTGCGCGCAGCAGGTGAACTCAAGACCAAGCCCACGCAGCACTCTGTCAAAACCATGCTGGGCTACGGCTTGCAACCCGACATGCTCGTATGCCGGGCCGAGCAGCCGCTCGACCAAACGGTGCGCGAAAAAATTGCGCTCTTCTGCAACGTGCCCTCAGAAGCGGTTATCCCCATGCTGGATGCAGAAACCATCTACGAGGTACCGCTCCTTCTGCAGGAGGAGAACCTGGGCACGCAAGTTGTCGATGCGCTCTTCTCTGACGACGAACAGGCGGAGATGGCAACCTCCCCTGATTTGGAGGCATGGCTTGAATTCCTCCGCAAGCTCAAAAATCCCGAATCCACACTCACCATCGCGCTGGTGGGCAAGTACGTTGAGCATCAAGACGCGTACAAATCTATTACCGAGAGCCTGATGCTGGCTGGCGTACCCGAGCAACTACAGGTCGACATTCGGTTTGTGCTTTCCGACGATCTCACCGCCGACAACGTACCCTCGCACCTTGACGACATTGCTGGCGTGCTGGTGGCTCCCGGCTTTGGCGATCGGGGTATTGCAGGCAAGCTCGAAGCCATTCGATATGCACGCACCAACGACCTTCCGTTCTTCGGAATCTGTCTGGGTCTACAGTGCGCGGTTGTCGAATATGCCCGCAACGTGTGCGGATGGGAGCGCGCCAATTCGACCGAGTTTGAGCCCGACACGCCCCATCCGGTTATTGGTCTGATGGAAGAGCAAAAAACCGTGTCGGAGATGGGGGGAACCATGCGCCTCGGCCAATATGACTGCGACCTGTATCCAGACTCGAAGGCGCATACGGCGTATGGCAGCGATACCGTGCAGGAACGACACCGGCACCGGTATGAGGTAAACAATGTGCTTCGGTATAAGCTGCGCGAGGCCGGCATGCAGTTTACAGGCATCAACCCCGACCTCGACCTGGTTGAGATCATCGAGTTGCCCGATAAGCGCTGGTACATGGGTGTGCAGTTTCATCCCGAATACCGCACCACCGTAGGCAACCCGCACCCGCTCTTTCGTTCCTTTGTGCAGGCCTGCCAAGCATACGCCACCGAACACGACCTGCTCACCGACCCGCGTCCGCCGCAACCGCAAGCTGCTACGCCATTGGCCTCGGCGGATATGTAGACCTTCCAAGACTGATAACTCGGCTACCCGACGTCGGAGTCTGCAAAAGCGCGATTCACGAGGGCTTGAGCGTCGGCATGAATCTGATCGAGATGGGCCCGCCCCTTGAAGCTCTCGCCATAGATTTTGTAGATGGCCTCGGTGCCCGAGGGACGCGCCACAAACCATCCGTTCTCGGTTTCTACCTTCAGTCCACCAATAGCGGCATCATTGCCGGGGGCCTGCGTGCGAATGGTTTGAATCGGCTCGCCAGCCAGTTCGTCCTGCGTAACCAGGTCGGGCGTCATGCTTTTGAGCACTGCCTTTTGCTCAGGCGTAGCCGGGGCATCTACGCGCTCGTACACCGGATCGCCAAACTGCTGCGTCAGTTGCTCGTACCGCTGACTCGGATCTTCGCCCGTGCGGGCCGTGATTTCGGCAGCCATTAGGGCGGCAATGATGCCGTCTTTGTCGGTGCTCCATACCGTGCCGTCTTTGCGCAGGAACGATGCACCCGCGCTCTCTTCACCGACAAATCCGCAGGATCCGTTGTAGAGCACATCCACAAACCACTTGAAGCCTACCGGGACTTCGGTGATGGATCGATCGTAGTGCGCGGCGATGCGGTCGAGCAGGCGCGTGGTTACCACCGTTTTGCCAATGCCAACATCGCTGCCCCACTGGTTGCGGCTGTTGAGAAGCGAATCCACCATGACGCTAAGGAAGGCGTTGGGCGGCATGAGTCCACCACTTTGGGTGACGATGCCATGCCGATCGTGATCGGTATCGCAGGCAAAGGCCACATCGTACTGATCTTTCAAGTTGATAAGCGACTGCATCGCATGGGGCGACGACGGATCCATGCGAATCTTGCCATCCCAGTCGAGCGTCATGAAGCGAAAGGTCGGATCGACGTCGGTGCGCAGTACCTCCAACGGCAGGTTGTACGTGTCGGCAATGGCGCTCCAGTACGCCACGCCTGCCCCTCCCAGCGGATCGACGGCAAGCGAGAGCCCCGACTCGCGGATCAACTCCATGTCGAGCACCGCGTCGAGATCGTTCACGTAGTGGCCGAGGAAGTCGTACGTGTCTGTTGTATCAGCCCGCAGCGCTTGTTCGTAGCCCATGCGTTTCACCTCGGCCAGGTCGGTATCGAGGTGGTGGTTGGCGCGCTCCTGAATCCAGCTTGTGGCAGCAGGTGTGGCCGGGCCGCCAGTCGGACCGTTGTACTTGATGCCGCCATCGGCAGGGGGGTTGTGCGAGGGGGTGATGATCACGCCATCAGCCAGGCCGTCGGTGCGCCCACGGTTGTACGTGAGGATGGCATGCGACACCGCTGGGGTTGGGGTAAAGCCGTCGTCGGCGGCCATGCGAATGGAGACCTCGTTCGCCGCAAACACTTCAATACAGGTGGCCTGTGCGGGCAGCGAGAGCGCATGCGTATCCATTCCCAGAAACAGCGGGCCGCTGATGTTGGCTTGGCTCCGGTAATCGCACACCGCCTGCGCAATGGCCAGGATGTGTGGTTCATTGAAGGTCTGGTCGAAGGCAGTGCCACGATGACCCGAGGTGCCAAACGACACGCGCTGCGCTGCTATCGATGGATCGGGGGCCTCATTATGATAAGCATGGAGCAAATCAGAAACGTCGAGCAGAACGTCAGAAGGCGCTGGTTGACCAGCCAATTCGTGTGTGCTCATGAGCAGTCGGTACCGTTTGCGTGAGAAAGGGTGACAACCGCGCAGGTTCATGCTGCCCGGATGGGGAGTATCAGTAAAGGGAACAGCAATGAGAAGTGCCACCCTACGACGAAACAAAGTGTCAACGGAACGCCTCTTCCGATATGCGGTGCGGGCTCGTGCTCATTGATCAGGGCGGACGTTGAATGCATCTCCTCTGGAAACGGCGATGTGAGT